>JAGYLK010000044.1 GCA_018401175.1 Candidatus Altimarinota bacterium | reverse complement strand
GAAAATTTTTACAAGAAGCGGAAAAACGAAACTTTCAAAGCAATACTCATGCCTGGGTTGCGTGTGAACTTCTCTCCGAAGTCGCCAGTGCAAATCTCGTGTCGCTTTCTCGCTGGGAAAATGCAGAACCTTTTGTGCGATCCTTACTTGAAACAATATTAGTCGAAGAAGATTCACGTACAAAAAATACAAAAGGCGTTCTGAAAATCTGGAAACGACTTGCCGACACGCTTCCCTTTTTGGAAAAATCCTCAGCGACTCCCCGTCTGAAGCACCTTCTCCCAAGTCCGTGCCGACATTCGCCGCGTCGTTTTCTGGGGTGGGATTGGGCTATCAACATTCAGCGACTCCATCCTCGAGGAAGAAACCGGAACAAGGGAGACGGGAGAAGGGGAAAATGATGGAGCCATAAGAGAAGAAGCATCAATCGAAATTTCTCCTTCTTGAATTTTGACAACTCCGCCGCTAAAAGAACCCGCCGCGTCCACATTTATATTTTGCAAAGTCATTTCTGCAAGTATCCAAAAGGTCTTTTTATGAGCCGTGAAATTATTCCATTCTCCCTGTGGTTCACCAACTGCTCTCGCTATTTGGATTGAAAGCGGTTCAGGTCCCTGGGCAACAAATATCCCAGCGAAATCACCGGGAGACCCCGCCTTTAATGAATATTCCACGTACTTTTTTTGCTGTTCTGTAACGGGTTCTCTCGATGAAAGAAGAACTTTTTCTTCTTTTGTTTCAAGAGGATTCTCTCGTGAGTCATTATTTTTAATCTCTTTCGAGAGCAATTCTTCCCCTTTTTCTGAAAAACTCAATGTTTCATCCGCCGTCGTCATCACTGATTCATCTGGGAAAAGTTCACGCGATGCCCAAATGATGAGAACAACAACAAGTGCTATTTTTACAAATCCCCAGAAAAGACGCCTCATTGTTTTGAGAGAAATAATGTAGCGGGGTTGTAAATGAGTTTCCCTCGCCTGTCAAGTTGCTCCCCCCTCGTCGCGTGATATACTTTTTGTGTGAAAAAATACATATTCCTCCTCTGTGCTGTTTTCTTTTGTATCGGATGTAATTCGGGAGAAATGCCGATAAAAAAGATTACTGTTGGAGAACAAACATTTCTTTGTGAGGTCGCCAAAAATCAAAAGGAGAGAGCCCAAGGACTGATGTTTCGAGAAGATTTAGAACAAAATGCGGGCATGCTCTTCGATTTAGGGAAAGAAGAACAAACGGGGTTCTGGATGAAAAACACGCTCATTCCACTCGATATTATTTGGATTGGAAACGAAAAAACTGTTTTAGGTATACAAACGGCAAACCCCTGCGCAACCGATCCTTGTGAAATATTTCAAATAGAAACTCCTGTTCGCTGGGTCTTAGAGATAAATGCTGGAGAGTTTGAAGGAGAAGTTGGAGACAAAGTTGAATTTGAACCGTAATTCCGGTACAACTCGCGCGATGCCTTCTTTTTTTGAAACTATAAAACGACCAATACTCGCCCTCGCCCCAATGGCAGGGTATACGGAGAGTCCTTTTCGAACATTAGTAAAAGAAATTGAACCCAGCACGCTCCTCATTTCCGAATTATTATCAGCCAGAGCGTTTCAATACGCAGATCCCAAAACGAGACGTATGGCATTTTTCTCACCAGCAGAAAAACCGTTTGGAATTCAACTTTTTGGATCAAGCATTGAATCCTTTATTGCTGCTGCAAAAGTAGTGGAAGAATTGGGGGCGGATTTTATTGATTTAAATTTTGGCTGCCCGAGCCCAAAGGTAATTAACTCGGGAAATGGATCGGCATTACTTCGAGATCCTTGTGCAAGTGCAAAAATGATTGAAGAATTAGTACATTCAACGAAGTTGCCCGTGACCGTAAAAATGCGACTGGGGTTTTATGACGACACAATGTTTCAACAAACCTGTGTTGATTTTCAAAATGCAGGAATTCAAATGCTCGCAGTGCACGGACGCACAACGCAACAGAAGTTTTCGGGAAGCGCTGACTGGGAACCTATTTATCGAGTAAAAGAATCGCTCACAATTCCGGTTCTTGGAAATGGCGATATTACTTCTGCGGAAGGAGCAAAAGCGAGACTTCAAAATCTTGATGGAATAATGATTGGTCGTGCCGCGGTAAAAAATCCATGGATATTTGCTCAGTGTCGCGCTGCATTTAAAGGAAACAAAATTCCATCGATTCCAGCACTAAAAGATCAACTTCGTTTTTTTGAGAAACAAGCCGAACTTGCTATAGAACAAAAAGGCGAACGCTTCGCACTCATGGAACTGAGAAAACATCTGGCTCAGTTTGTACGTGGAATTGAAGGAGCTGCTCAATTTCGTGATCGATTAATTCGTGTAGAAACTCAAGCCGAGCTTCAAGAAATTTTTGACGAAATTCGCTCAGCAGGGCAAACTCAAGACGATGTCTGAATACGATGCCTTCGCACAGGATTTCTCGCAATCCAGACAATCTGGTTGGCCCGAATTTGAGTTGCTTCGCCCATTAGTACAAAGGGGGAAACGCGTACTTGATCTCGGATGTGGAAATGGACGATTACGGACTTTTTTGACTAACTGTGGGACAAAAGAAGGAGAATATTTTGGATTCGATGCCAGCGAAGAGTTATTAAAAATTGCACGAGAACAAAATCCCCGTGATCATTTTTTTCATGGAAATTTTGGAGAGAAGCTGCTATTTGGTGCCGATCAATTCGACGTTATCGCAGCTATTGCCAGTTTTCATCATTTGTTAAGTAAAAACGAACAAATTCTCTTTTTTGCTGAAGTATTTCGGGTCATGAAACCTGGTGGAACCCTTTTCCTCACGACTTGGAAATTGCCACGGAAATATTTTTGGAAAAATATCGGAAAGAAAAATTGGAATATCCCCTTTGGAAAAGAATCTCATCCCCGGACATATCGAAAGACCTCGAGAAGAGAATTGACCCGTCTGGCAAAAAAATCTGGATTTACCGTGAAATCTTGTACACTATTCCGTGAGAAAAATTTTGTATTAATTGCGGAAAAATGAAAATCATCTCCTGGAATGTGAACGGAATCCGTGCGGTGGAAAAAAAAGGCTATTTGGAAGTTTTTTTGAAAAATAATGATCCCGACATTTTTTTAATTCAAGAAACGAAATCCAAACCTGAACAAGTCACGGCAATCATAAAAAAGTATGATCAATACGAGCAATTCTATCATGCAGCGGAAAAGCCGGGATATGCAGGAACTGCAATTTGGGTGAAGAAAAACTTCAAACTACAAACTGCAAATTTTAAATTTCAAACGGGAATGCCCGACTTTGACGATACCGAAGGACGCATTTCTCGCATCAGTTTTGATACTACGGAAATTCTTGGTGTATATTTCCCAAACGGGGGAAAATCTCCAGATGCATGGAGCGGGAAACTGGAATTTTATGAGAAATTTTTGGAATTTGTAAACTCGCTCCGAAAAGAAGGAAAAGCGGTAATTTTTGCCGGAGATGTAAATTGTGCCCACGAAGAAATTGATTTGGCACGACCAAAAGACAATGAGGGCAAGATTGGATTTCATCCCGATGAACGAGCGTGGGTATCCAAATGGATTCAAAATGGCTGGAGGGACGCATGGAGAGACCAGAATCCCCATGTTCGCGATGTCTATTCGTGGTGGCACGTGATTACGCGTTCGAGGGAAAAAAATGTCGGATGGCGCATTGATTATTTTTTTGTGGATGAAAAACATTTTCCACACGTGGCAGATATTCAGTATTTAACAAAACAAATGGGCAGTGATCACTGTCCCATATTATTAAAATATCCATAATGGAAAAAAAAGATGCCCCTTTAGAACCGCTCAAAATAACATACCAAGGATCTCTTGATGGGCTCTCAATCGAGCCGCTAAAACAAAAGGTTCAAGAACTATACCGCAATACAGTAGGAAATCCAGATGGAAGCAAACGAAGTGAAACTGCTTTTTTGAAAGAAATAAGTCGTTGGGAAGAAAACCGAGAATGCACTCTTCAAGACCTTTGTGTAATTCTGGGATGGTATTTTCACTTTTTTAAAGAGAAAGATCCCAGTTGGAAAAAGGCAGATAGAATGTTTTCCGAAGAACAAAAGGAACAGATTCAATTTCCCACTTGGACAAAAAATGGTATTTCTTATTCTCCTTATGGTGAAGAGGATTATCCAAAAAAATCATTCCCTCACTGGAGCAAAGACCCCCATTCACGATATTAAGAAATAGGAATTGCTGGAATAAAATTCTCCGTTTGAAGACACCATGTTCGCTGTAACATATCTGGTGATAATTCGGGAATCCCTAAATGTTCTGCCATCTGCTGTTTAAATTTAAAAATCACTTCTGAAATATCATTCTCTTGGGACACCGGAATAATGGCGATTCCTCCCGCTTTAAGGGATTCCGCCAACATAGAAGCATCTCCCTTAGGAGAATCTCCTGCCGCCAAAATTAAATCTTTATTTTTACTTACGATCTCCTGTAAAGCTAATTGCGCCTTTCTGGAACCAAAAACTGGTTCCCCTTTCACAAGCCTTTTCATAAGAAATGGGTCCTTTTTATGTGTTTTATTCCCTTGCATTTGTGTTGCTATAACATGATCCTCATCAAATATTTCGTTGAGTATGGTCTTACTAACTGCTTCACGAACTAAGGAAAGAAAATTAGTCGTAATAATTCGTCCTTCAGCTCCCTCCGTACGTAAATATTTATAAATATCTAACAAATCTTTATTAAATTCTGTTTTCCCCTGAGCAATCGTATCTGCTGATAATTGCTTTGCGTCGGTATGCGCTTTTCCAGCAAAAAATCGCAAACGGGAAAAAATACTATTTCCATAAAATTGAGAAAAGAATCCTTCTAAAGAAAGTACTGTTTGATCATATTCCTGCATTTTATCAGCAAATTCCCTTCTGAGAGGAGCACGAGAGTCTGTTTTAATACGAACATACAAAGAAACCAATTTTCTATGAAGATCTTGTAATTTCTGTGCTCGAACGCGTATTTTTTCCAGAATATCTCTTTCTGGATTGAGTGCATACTCTAAAATTTGCCTATAAGAAACTCTATTTCCTTCACTCACTTCTGTTGGTAGCAACAATTCGGAAAATTCTCCCTCTGTCCATGTCCAATATGCACCATTATTAAGTTTTAAATCAAAACATTGCACCCCAAAATCTTCTCGCGTAATACATCCGTCAAAATCACTCACAAATAATCCATTCTTCGGATTCTTGACATAGTGACTGATCAGCTCTTCTGGGTAATTTTTCTCTCCTTTTCTTTCCCCATCAAATCCAGTATAAATAGCTCCACTTTCTTTTTTCATTGTTTAAAAAATAAACATTAAAAGTTTTTTGTCAATAATTTACACATTGAATTTAAAATGCATCACATCCCCATCCTGCACAATATACGTTTTCCCCTCCATCCGCATTTTCCCCGCCAACTTCGCCCCAGCTTCTCCATTCCCAGAAATAAAATCCTCGTACGCAATTACATCCGCCTTGATGAAACCCTTTTCAAAATCTGTATGAATCTCTCCCGCCGCCTGTGGTGCAGTCGCTCCTTTTCGAATTGTCCACGCGCGAACCTCTTTTACTCCGGCGGTGAAATAGCTCTGGAGCCCCAAGAGCTCAAAACTTTTCTGAATCAATGATTCAAGGCCGGACTTATCCGTCCCAAGTTCCTCGAGAAACATCTTCCGATCCTCCGGATCAAGCTCTCCCAATTCCGCCTCTGTTTTGGCACAAATGGGAACAACGGGCACATATGAGAATTTGCCGCTCAATTTTTCACGAAAAGCTGATTCGTCCCAGTTCACAAAATTTTTCTCTGAAGTATTTGCCACAATCAAAAATTTCTTCGTCGTGAGTAAGTGTAACTGTCTCAACAATACTTTCTCCTCTTCTTCCAGTTCGGGTTCTATGATACTCGCCAAATTTCCTGCCTCCAAAATTGGTTTTACGCGCTCCAGAATCGCGTATTCCACCTTCGCTTCCTTATCTCCGGCCCGCGCTTTCTTTTGAACGCGATCGAGTTGTCTATCCACTGACTCCAAATCCGCCAAAATTAATTCCGTTAAAATCACTTCAAAGTCTTCTGCCGGATTCACACGCGCTGAAACATGGTGCACATTTGAATCATCAAAATCACGAAGCACATGAGCAATTGCCTGACATTCTCGAATATGAGAAAGAAATTTATTTCCCAGTCCTTCTCCCTGTGATGCTCCGGCAACCAATCCCGCAATATCAACAAACTCTACCGCCGAATGCTGAATTCGTTCTGGATGAACGATTGCCGCCAGTTTTTCCAATCGATTATCTGGAACCGCCACGATTCCCACGTTGGGATCAATCGTACAAAAGGGGAAATTCTCTGCTGCTGCATTTTTTGCTCCCGTTAAAGCATTAAAAAGCGTTGATTTCCCAACATTTGGAAGGCCGACAATTCCAATTTTTAAGTTCATTGTTTATAAGTCAAAAAGTAGTGAGTCAAAAGGTATAAAAGTTATTGAAGACGCTGCATAAAAGTGTGAAGCATTTTATACAATTCTTCTATTTGAATAGCAAGGTCTAGTGATTTCCCAAATCCTAACTCTTCAGAAAGAATATGTTGCGTTTCTAATTCTGCAAGAGAGCCTCGAGCAATTTGTAAAAATCTCAAGAACTCCTGATTACTCTTACGTCCATTTCCTTCTGCAATGTTTGAAGGAACAGAAACTGCTGCACGGCGCATCTGAGAAGCAAGTCCAAACTTTTCTGAATCGGGAAATTTTTCAGTCAAAAGATAGCAACTTTTTACTATCTCAATGCCTTTCTGCCAAATTTGCAACTTCTGAAACTTCATTGCCTGAACTCTACTCAAAATAGCATACTTTTCAACTTTTCAACTTTTATACTTTTAAACTTTTAAACTTTTTCGCCACACAAATTCTTTGACGAAAAAATGTGTTCGTAATACATTCATCTCGTACTGGAATGTACGTAGTTTTCGAAGATCTTTTTCCTCATCACCTTTTCTAGGGAATTCTGATCTGCATCGCTCATGGGCGTTGCGAAAGATACCCCACCTGCAAAAACGCAGGAAACGATTTCCTTCGAAAGCTACGGCATGCTGGTCAAAACCGACTCTCTTGAGGCGGTTTTTTCTTATTGCATAGTCAAAAAAGCTGCTTCTCCTGGAACATCTCCTATTCCCGGACTATTATTTTCTGGACGAGATACATTATGAATTGCAAGCCGCGCTTCAATCATTATTTTTCCTACTAAACTGATGAATACTAAGGCACTCTCAATTTCTTTTCGATCTTGTATTTGTAAATATTCATTCAATTTTTGTTCCAAATTTCTGATGTCGCTGTCTATATTTTGTTCTTTAAAAAAATCTAAATTTTCGGTTAATAACTCATGAAACCATCGTTCTGATTGAGAAAGAAAGGTTCCCCAATTTTTTGCTTCCATTGCTGTTACTATTTGTTGTGAAAAAACTTCTATCGCATTATCTATCTTCTGTTCTGGATTATTCCCACGAATTTCTCGTTTTACTGATTCAATTTCTTG
>JAGYLK010000043.1 GCA_018401175.1 Candidatus Altimarinota bacterium | reverse complement strand
CGCCGTTGTTGTGTTTTTTCGTGACCGAATCGTCCCGCACTATTATTTAATTTATTGGTTGTTTTTTCCCAACACATGGGTTTTGGTTGGGCTATTGTATTGTTGACGATTTTTGTGCGCCTTGCTTTGTTTCTTCCAAATCAAAATGCAATGAAGTCACAGCGCCGTATGCAACAATTACAGCCAAAATTGGATGAACTTCGAAAAAAATATGGAAAAGATCAGCAGCAAATGGCGGCCAAAACAATGGAATTGTACAAAACGCATAAAGTTTCGCCGATGAGTTCTTGTTGGCCAATGCTTATTCAGTTGCCCATTATGTTGGGGGTGTATTGGATTGTACGAGATGGTTTATCTCCGCATTTAAGTTATTTGCTCTATTCCTTCAACGAAAATGTAAATTTATTGCATTTCAACGAAATGTTTCTGGGATTAGATCTAACACGAAGAAATTTAATTGCCCTGCCGATTATTGTTGCGGTTGCCCAGTGGGGAGCCGTGAAGTTATCAATGGTGCGTGCCAAAAAACGTTCTCAGGATACGGGAGCAAAAACCATGGGGCAGATGGAGCAAATGAACAAAATGATGCTCTGGGTTATGCCTGCGATGATGGGATTCTTTACGGCGACATTCCCGGCTGCTGTGGGGATTTATTGGTTGACGAGTACGATTTTCTCCATTGGACAACAGTGGTTTGTGAATCGCCAATTGGATCGTCCCGGAGTGGTTAAGAAGGTGGTGTAGATCAGTGAATAGTTTATAGCTGAGAGTTGATAGCTACAAAAAAGAAGGTGGAAATTTGAATTTCCACCTTCCTGCTTTTTTCTCAAAGATGAAGGAGTAAGGCGCTTAATTACTTGCTTTTTTGGTCCAAATCTGGTTTAATAATGAGATTGCGTTGATCGCAACAACTTCATCTTATGGACATTTCAATACTTGGAACGATTATCATCTTTGGAGCGATGAGCGCCTTACCAATAGCATGTTGGATTTTGTTTTTTCAGAAACAGAATCCCGAGAAACGAAAGTTTGTGTTTTGGACATTCATAGCCGGTATGCTGGCAGTATTGCCCATAAAAATATATGAAAAAGTATGGAATGTTTCGGTATTCTATTTTGAGCATGTGAATTTGTTTCAGTATATTTCGGAATTGGCACATTGGCCTTCTTTCCCACGTATTGCAGCTTTTATTGTAGTGAGTGCCATTGTGGCGGGAGCATTATTTTTGGCGGGAGCAGTGATGATGTTTTTGGTGGAAGTATGTTGCTCTCGTCAGAATACAATCCGTTCTTTTCGTCACAAATTTTATTCTATTTCTGAATCACCATTTCTCTTTTTGACAGTAGGTTCTCTTTTTGGAATAGCGGCTTTCTTTTTGTCAGAAATATTTCCATCAAAAGTTTGGTTTTTTGTTGTGGTGGGGATGCTGGAGGAATTTATAAAGTATTTGATGTTGCGATTTTCAAATGAAGAAAAAATAACGTCTGTGTCTGATGCCATTTCCTTTGCTATTGTTATTGCGTTGGGATTTGCCTTTATTGAAAACATTATTTATTTGGCTCGATTTTGGGAAAGCGCGAGTGGAAATATCGCGAGTTTTTCCGCGTTCTATTTTCTTCGTTCGACAATCTCTGTTGTCGCCCATGTGTGTTTCTCTGCCATCTTGGGATATTTTTATGGGGTGGCGCGATTTTCAACGGAGATCTATCAAGAAGAATCGCGGCAAAGACAACATCCGTTTTTACGATGGATGCATCGCATTTTCCACGTAAAAGGATCAACACTCTTTCACGAAGAAAAGCTTTTGGAAGGAATGTTATTGGCGATGACAATACATGCCATTTTTAATTCTCTCTTAGAGCTGGGGCAGATTCTTTATGTTTTCCCGCTTCTCTTTTTTATATTTGCGCTAGTGCTCAATTTGTTACATAGAAAATCAACCCACATTCGGAGGGGAATTTGGGTTCAGTTGCGTCCTCATACTTAGTCACTGTACTTCTGTCGGCGATTTGCGTCGAGTGACTCATCATACTCGTATACAGCACGTCCAACACGTTTGAAGAATGGATATTTTTGGAGACTGAGTGATATTGTGCCAAGGCGCACATCTCGTTTTTCTAATACCTTTTGAATAATATCTTGGCGCTTCATGGCGTCTCCATTTTCCATCAATACAGCGCGAATCAAATCGCACACTGTTCCAGCTGCCATTCCCCATTCACGCAATCCATACAGTCCACGTCCAACAAGAACGAATTCATCATGACGAATTAATTCATTGTGGCTGGCTTGAGGAGTCACCTTTTTTCTATCGGGAAAATCAGCTGTAATAGCCTGCATAATATCAGAAAAGTGCATAGGCTTCTCATTGTTTTTCAAAATAATCTGGATACAGTCCTTGATAGATCGAGGATTGATAAATCTCCATGATTTGAGTCCCCACATTCCTGGCTCTACCTCCATTAAGTTCCAATCGATATGCATTGCAGATCGAAGAAGTGCCTCAGAATATTTATCCTGAAGGGCTTCGTTGATCTTTTCAAAAGATTGCACTCCTTTTTGTTGTGACAAGAATTTCTTGATATCTTTCATGGCAGCTTTTACAACCGTTGCGGCCGTGTCATTTACATGCCAGAATGTTCGATGAAATTGATTTTTCTCTTGTTTTTGAACACTTCGTGAAACCTTGAGTGTAAATTTCAATGAATTGATATCTACCATACTGGGCTCATCAATGTGTTTGAGCATTTCTGAAATAAGCAAATCCTCAAACATTGCTCCGCCGTGCGCCTCAAGTGTTTGCTGTGCGAGATCGTGAAGAACGCGAATACTTTTGTCCTGAGAAATACGAATAAGCTTCTGAATAGCAACGGATTCAATCTGTCGAATACGTTCACGTGTCACAGAATATCGTTTTCCAATACGATCAAGCGTTTCACGTTGCGAATGTCCAATAGCAAATCGTCGCTCGATAACATCCTTTTCTTTCTTGGAGAGTAACCCAAGAAGACGCTTCATGAGCGTATCAAAATCAACTTGCACTTTTATGGCAGCAGGGGACGCAACGTTCATATGCATAAAAAATCAAAAAACCTACGTGTAGAATACGAGTCATGGCAATACTTGTCAAACATTTTTTCTATTTTTTCCTCATATTATTTTTCTTTCAAAAGAAAAGTTTGGAAAAAGTATCTATACACTATAAAATTTCAGAGAAACTTATACAAAAAGAATGTTATTGCTTGCCTCTCAGTCATTTCCGAGATATGGATTGGAACGATTTTTTCAATTTGCCAAAGATCTGGGGTTTCAAGCGGTAGAAATCCAAGTTTCTTCAAATTTTGATACGCAAAATCCAAAATATTTACACAGTTTGGTGGAGAGATTTGGACTCAAAATTGCTATTATTTCGCTTCCGGCTTCTGGTGCAGAGAGTTTTATCAATGCTTTTGAGGAAGTAGTGGCAGAGTTTCCGGGAGTGATGATTAATGTTTATTCGCCAGAAGTCTTTTCTGTGCGCTACAAAACGTGGATGCAGAAGTCGCTTCCGCAGTTGTGTCAGCGATATCGATTGCGCATGAATCGGGTTACGGCGCCGTTTAAGACCGTTCTTGGCGTTATGCCAACACGAACAGAGGGCTCGATGCACGCTTTACGTGAGGCGGGAGAGGTGAGCGTGGATTTGATTGCTTTGTGGAAAAGTAATGAAGATATCATGAGAGTTCCCGGATTCCTTCGTGAAAAAATGAAACATATCTATCTCTCAAATGCACAAGGTGGACAGGGATATACACCCTTGCCTCACGGAGTGTTGCCCGTAGAAAGTTTTCTCACAAAATTGGCTCGTGAAGATTACCGTGGTGATTTTACGTTAAAAATTGCGCCGCAACATATGCATGAAGGGAATGATATACGGATGATGGAAGTAATAAAAGAATCAAAAGATTTTTTCGACAAATATTTTAGGGCGGAGTAACTCACATTCCAAACTTCAATCTTCAAACTTCAGTTTTCAAAGAACGCTTGAGTTTTTGAGAGATCTAAATACAGTTTGTGTGTGAAATTCATTCTCAATACTGCAGTCAATCCTCATTTTTGTGTGCTTTTTGATGACGAGGGGCAACGGAGCTCCTTTCATACATGGGAAAACCACCGTGATGATGGGAGTGAGTTATGGAATTTTTTGAAACAATGTGATATTGCAAACATTACATTTTTGGGGGGAGTGTCTGGTCCAGGAGGATTTTCGTCGCTTCGAGTGGGCGCGGGGGTGTTAAATTCATTAGCTTTTTCATTGAAATTGCCGGTCCATTCTTTGCGAGCAGATTTTTGGCAGGAGGCTCTCTTGAAGGACACAGGAGCAATTGTTTTAAATTCATTTGGAGATGGCGTTTGGGTTCGTTCGGGAAAGGATTTGGTTCGTAAAACATCAGAGGAAGCGAATCGCTATTTCTTGGGGAGGTCCGCGTGTGTGAGTTGGTTGCCAGAAGAAAAAGTACGAGAATTTGAAACTCCCATTTTGGTTGATATGAAGGAGGCGCCAGAGGTGCTATTGCGTTTATTAAAAACGGTGGATGCGCATCCACAATGTCTTACTGAGTATGAAGTTCCGCCGATTTAATTAAATTACAAACCACATCAGTCTTCGCTAAAGCTACGACGGACAAAAACTACATTAAATTTGGAACTATAAACTTTCCTTCTTCGTTCGCTGAGGAAACTTAAAATTAAAACTTCACTTCTTTTTGTGATATGGGCTTCGCCTCTTGTCCTTTTGATTTGGTCCATAATTCTATTATCCCGTCTCCCGTTCCAGGTTTCAAAATTTGTAATTGAGTAAATTTTAATGGGGTATCAATACGTTCGGTTTTTATATTTGTTCCGTCGAGGAAGACACGGAGTTCAATCCATTCTATTTTTTCTGGATTTGGAACGGTTATATCTACAGAAACGGATTGTCTATAGTTCTTTAAATTCGTAATTTCTGGATCACGAGGAGCGAGGATTTTTTCTCTCTCAAAATAGAGTGGTATAGATCGTTCGCTCATATTGTTGTTTGCGTCCCAGGCTTTTACTACGAGCGTATGTTGTCCGAGATCTTCTCCTGTCCACAAAGTGTGTCGGTATGGAGGTGATTGAAGCGTTGCTATGCTTACATCGTCAAGCAGGAATTCAACGACACGAACATTTGATTGATAATCTTGAACGCTTACCAATGCGTCTACACGAGACCGTATAGGGATTCTCTGTTGTGGTACTGGTCCGAGAAACACAATTTCTGGGCCATCGGTATCTGGTTGAATACTCACTTCAATTTTTTCTATCCCTACATTTCCAGCAACATCCGTCGCCACGGCTTCAAGCGTGTGAGTACTTCCTTGTTTTATAGAAGCGGGAATTGTGATACTTTTTTTCCAGGGAGGCATTGAGTCGGTGGTAATCAGTTGGTCGTCAAAAAAGAGTTCAATCTTTTCAATATCAAGACGTCCGCTTACGGCAAAAGTCACATCAAGTTTTCCCGGAGCAATAGTTCCTCCATCGCGAGGAGAAAGAAATGCTACTTTGGGAGCACTCATTCCGGAACGAACAATGATGTTTCGATTTGGTGGTGTCAAAATTCCAGTTATTCGGTCACGATCACGAGAAAAAATATCAAGGAGAGAGTCTGATGCTGCTTTTACTGCTCCATTACTTGAAATAAATTTCGGGTGTTGACGAAGCCAGTCTTGTACCGGTTCTTCCCAGTTTGGCATATCTGGTTTTTGGGAGTGAAGGTCGAGAACGAATTGTGTATTTTTTCCTCCTATTCGAGATGTATATTCTCTTGTTTTGTCCAAATCAATGGGAATTGAGTAACTGGCGAATACTTCCTCTTTTATCAGATTTGGAGGCGTTGCTTCAGAAACAAGGTTTCCGGAGAGATGATTTATTTTCATTGTTTCGAGTGGAATTTCTGGATATGGTTTTTCCATATCATT
>JAGYLK010000042.1 GCA_018401175.1 Candidatus Altimarinota bacterium | reverse complement strand
AAAAAGATTCCCTTTCACTACTTTTCTTTTCGCTCTCTCCAAATGAGATCTTTTTTGTTCATAATCGCTTGGGTAAAGTATTTGGCCTCCTTGCTGCTGAGCAATACTTCTTTGAATAAATCGTGCATATTTATTTGCATTACTTATATGGCGAAGGAAAACATGCTCTTGCAGCGTGGGAGCATACATTTCAATCGTCCCAAAAAAACATATGCGACCAGCAAGTGTTTTATGGAGCTTCAAACACTCAATATTCCGAAATAAAAATGTATCACGATCAATATTTAATATTCCTCTTTCTATAATAATTTTTGTATTTGTGAGCGTATATTTGATCGCATGCCATCGGAGCAAAATCCAAATAGTCCCACCTAAACCAACCACATTAAATACTATCCGTAATCGTTCTTCTGAAACAATAAATATTTCTTGTTTCAAAAGGAAAAGAAAAAATATATCCAACCCATAAACCAGAATATTCCAGAAAATAATTTTCACCATAGGAAACCAGAATGTCCTACGAATGACAAATTCAAAATTCTGCAATGCCGATGCTGGAATTGCCATTACTTGGGGGTTGAAAAAAGATGCTCCATCTCCTCTCTATCAAAGTCGAAGAGAAAGAGCAACCCTCTTGCTCTAATCTGTATTGTAATAGGGAAAACACTATTTCAATTTATACCTTCATGATATCATGATAATATAATAAACTAAGATAAAACATCTTCTATTTTTTCTTTTGTTGTACGTTTTAAAAAACTTACAGACCGCTTGAGTGCAGAGATAAAATATTGTACATTTCTTTCTTTTGTATTTTTCCGAAAATTACTCAATGCCTGTTCTGGATCGTCTGCAGCAAAACACATTCTCACTTCTGTCCAAAAAGAATCTTCTCCGTATTCTTGTAATGCCTTCAAATACTTATCCGCGTTTCCATTCCATATAATGAAAAACATTCCTTCCTTTGAAACAGGAGCAAGTGTTTCCTGAATATCCGCTGGAATACCAAATTTATTAAGGAAATTCATCCGCATATTATATCAATATTTCTGCCTTTTTTCAATTCGGATTTTGCAGGACAGATCATCAATCAGGAGCTCTTCTGTGACGGAAGAATCTTCCTCAACAGAATCTGCTAATACTTCGTTTGAAATTTTGTTTCCAAAGAGTTCAAATGCGTGAACCACCTTTTCATCTTCAGAACTCCATGAAACCAAAATATGATCTGAAATTTCAAACCCAGAAGTTTTTCGAAGTTCTTGAATCGCGCGAACAATCTCGCGAGAAACACCTTCAATTTCAAGTTCCGGTGTGATTTCCGTATCAAGCAATACAACTGCATTGGCGGACGCTTCTGCTTCAATTCCTTCGGCGGTGAGATATCCCGTTTCATATTCTCCAAGAGAAAGTTGTTCTCCAGCAATTTCAATAACTCCATTTTCAAGCTCTGTAAATTCTCCTCCTTTTCCTTTTTGAATTAATTCTTGAACTTTTGCTCCAAACTTTTTCCCCACTTCACGAGCATTCACTTTTACAATTTTGGTAGCAATCTTGGATAACTCTGTCTCGGATAAAATTTCAACCCTCTTCACATTTGCTTCTGCGGCAATAACGTCTAAGTCCAAATTCTCCGGATGCGCAACGGAAACCTGCAATCGAGCAAGTGGCTGACGCAACTTTATCTTGGAACGCGCACGAATCCCGGCAGAAAGCCCTACAATATCACGCACTTGTTCCATTTTTTGGTTGAGTGATTCCTGCATCCACTCTTCACGATATTGTGGCAAAAGTTCCAAATGAACGGATTCTCCACCACATAAATTTTGAAATAATTCTTCTGCAAAAAAAGGACAGATTGGCGCCAATATTTTGGAAAGTGTTTGAAGGACATGGTGTAATGTTGCATATCCGTTTGCTTTTTCCTGTGACAAACCCGCTGCCCAAAATCGCTGACGATTTCGCCTCAAATACCAATTATTGAGCTGGTCTATAAACCGAGGAATCGGACGCAAGGCTCCCTCCAAATCATATGAATCCATCTTTTTGCTATACTCTTGCAACAACTCCTGAAGCACCGATAAAATCCACTGATCGAGTTCATTTTCAGAAACTGGTTCTGGACAAATAGTTCTCATCTTTCCTGTTTGAGGAACGGGGAGACGCAACATTTCTTCATGCGTTTTCCATCGTGCCTCGAGAGCATCCAATGCCATAAGCACTCCTCCATGACTACAAACAACCACTCTTTTTCCTGGATATTTTTTCCCAATATCTGTCAAAAATTCACGCAATCGACGCTGAACTGATGCGGGCTGTTCGGTAGTTTTTTCTTTCATGCGCTCTTGTCGAGAGAGAAATTCTTTTCCTTCCAGCACTCCAAAATCAAGTTCTCGTACTCGATCATCAATAATTATTTCTCCTGAAAACCCACATTCCTGTTTCAGTATATCGGCCGTTTCTTTTGTTCGAATAAAAGGAGAAGTAATGAGTATATCAAATGTTCCGATGTTTTTGCAAACCTCTTGTATTTGTTTTTTTCCCGTTTCGGTAAGGTGATGTCTGTTTTCAACATTTCCCGAATAGATATTTTTCACATTATGATCCCCTTCTCCG
Organism: Candidatus Altimarinota bacterium; assembly: GCA_018401175.1. Lineage (GTDB taxonomy): Bacteria > Patescibacteriota > Gracilibacteria > UBA4473 > UBA4473 > M50B91. The sequence continues at coordinate 1,971 of JAGYLK010000042.1, read as the reverse complement.
TGACGAATAAAAGTAAACTCAGTAGGCGTCCATCCATCGATATTGGCATACGTTGAGAAAAATTGATACGTGCTTCGCAATGGCAAAATTATAGATTTCAGAACTTCTGCCACACCGTGTTCGGCAAACCGGAAATTTTCTCCACGCACCACTGGCGACGACAACAGATAATATCGCATTGCGTCAGCTCCATATTTATCAAAAACAAGATGAGGATCTGGATAATTCTTTTTGGATTTTGACATTTTTTGCCCATCTTCGGCCAAAATAATTCCATTCGTAATCACATTTTTGAATATATTTTTACCAAATAAAGCGCATCCCAAAACATGCAATGTATAGAACCAACCGCGCGTCTGATCGAGTCCTTCTGCGATGAAATCAGCTGATTCGAAATCTTCAATCTTCAAACTACAGTCTTCAGATTTTGAAGTTTGAAGTTTGCAGTTTCTAGTTTGCTTAAATGGATAATGTTGACTCGCATACGGCATCGCTCCTGACTCAAACCAACAATCCAGAACTTCCGGGATACGGTGCATTACTCCTTGACAACCCCCTAAATCCCCCTTGTCAGGGGGACTTAATAAGAAGTGTATTATTTTATTTTTTACTATTTCTGGATCATCAAAAATTTCATTATTTTGGAATCTCAATACTTGTATATGATATTTAGAAAGTTCTTCTGTTCGAATATCATCATATTCTTGTTGTTCCTCATGAATATCTCCATCAACCTCAATTACTAAAAGTTTTTCTGCGCAATAAAAATCTGCAATGAATCCTAAAATTGGTTTCTGTCGAGTAAACTTAAAATTTTTAAATACTGAACCTTGGAGAATTTTCCACATTTGATCTTCTCCCTGCGTTGGATTGTTTCTCATTTTCCGGGCAAAAGGAACGAGCTCTTTCTTGTAGGGAAGGAAATCATATCCTTCATTACAACGCTCAAATTTCTCTTCCCCCTGACAAGGGGGGCTAGGGGGGTTGTCACATTTCTCACACTTCCAGGTCAAATCATCGACAAAGTGTTTATGTAAATCATCAACTTTTTTCCCTGTTTTTTTCTCTAATTCTGCGCGAGAGATTGGCACTTCAATAGCACCACACGAATCACATCGCCAGACAGGAAGAGGCGTTCCCCAATACCTATTTCGAGAAATCGCCCAATCAGGAGCGCCTTCCAACATTTTTCCAAATCGCCCATCTTTCAAATGCTCCGGCAACCAATTTATATTTTGGTTTTGCTCGATCATGGTCTGTTTAATTTTCTGAATATCGACAAACCACGTATTAATTCCGCGATACATCAGCGCACAATCCGTTCGCCAACAGTGTGGATACGAGTGACGCAGTTGTTCGCGTTTGAAAAGGAGACCAGTCTCCTTGAGCTTCGCCATCACCCAATCATTCGCATTATTTTCTTTGGACCCTTCTACTTCCGGATCGGCGCGGAAATATTTCCCCGTCAATTCTGGAATCTGCTCGTCGAAATATCCATCATCCGTAATCGGCTGTGGCGCGAGTGGCTTAATACTGGGGGTTGCTTCGAAACACACCCGCGCATCATCTTCACCAAAATTCGGCGCCTGATGCACGATTCCTGTTCCGTCTTCTGCGGAAACGTAATCGGCTGAAAGAACTCGAAATGCCCCTTCGTGATCTTTGAAGAAAGGGAAGAGCGGTTTGTATTTTTTGCCGACAAGGTGGGAACCTTTGATCGTTTCTATTATTTCATGGCAACATTTCTTTTCTCCGTTTCCTTCCTGCGTCCATTGTGATTTAAAGATAGAATTATTTTTATAGAAATTTTCATGACATATGTAATTCTCATATACGGGATTTCCTTCTACATCATCATGCGTCCACATTCGCACCTTCACATAATCAAAGTTGGGATTAACCGCCAACGCCAAATTCGATGGCAATGTCCACGGCGTCGTCGTCCATGCAAGGAAATACGTTTTTTGTTTT
>JAGYLK010000041.1 GCA_018401175.1 Candidatus Altimarinota bacterium | reverse complement strand
TTTCTTTTCAGTTCTTTCAAATGACGGACAAATAATAAGGTTCACTTACCTTTTCCTTCCCGGGGGCAGATGAGTGAATCTTATGTACAATCAAAAATTATACGCTTTATGAAAAAGTTAGTTTTTTTATTAGTAATTATGGCTCTCTCCTTCAATGGATTGAGGGCACAAGAAACCAAGAACGCAATCGTTTTAGGATTAAGAGTCAATCCATCCATTACCTGGAATAAAGGAAGTGCTCCAGAAGCTGGATTTTCATTAAATGTGGAAAATGGATATACATTGAATCACACGTACTTGTCTATTGGGTACTCCCCAGTAAATAATGTAATTTACACGTTTAATGAACACTGGCTTACCAGTTTTGAGTCAAAAATCCCTATTGCCATTGTTGGCGTATTGGGAAATGATTTCAAAAATAATGAAGCCTTTTGGCAAGCAGGAATTGATGTTGGATTAAATAAAGGAAAAGCGATGGCAGCATTACTTATTGGATCAAATTTTAGTAAGTATGAACCTGCTTTTCAATTATCTTTTACCATACCTTTTGATTTGTCATTGAAAAAATGGTAGTCCGATCATTGAAAGAAAATCCCCGCGCTTCTGGTGTGGGGATTTTTTTATTTGAAAAATCGGAATTTGAAGATTGTAGTTTCAAGTCTGAAGATTGAAATTATAACACCCACTTCGGCTTCACCATCCCATCAAAATCCTTCAACAACTTCAAATCAGCAATCGCAATCTTCCCCACATACAAATCCCGTATCTCTCCACCACTCTCAAGAAATTTCTCCACCGCCCGTTCTCCCTTGAAATACGCCAAATCTTTCGTAAACGCACCCGGCTTCGATTGATCTGCCGTTCCCCGCTTTGCCTTCACACAGAGCTTCCACGCTCCCTCATCTGATAACGAATAGGTCTGCTGCAAAATTTCAAATAACTCGCGAAATCCCATCTTTTTGGCCAAGAAAATAGCCACCACCAACAACGCCGGAGTAAGAAATTTTTCTCCCAAGTTTAATCCCAATTGATTCTGATTGTACACTGCCAATCCTTCTTCTGTCTCCAAATAACCAGCTGTCCCTCGCTCAAATAACCGAAATTGCTGGCGCTTCCCATTTTCAAATCGAAATACATGTGTCCCAATCTCATGAACGAGAAGGGCATCTAATCTGTTTTTTGTGAATCGCGCATCCTTCCGAATTAATACTTTTCCTTTCTTGATTACCTGCATATCCGCGACAGAGTCTTCGATAATAGAAATTGTCCAATGTCCCAACGTGTTCTTTTTGCAAAATTTATCCACTACTGCTGCTGCCCCTTTTGCATCAAATTCAATGCTCGTGTCAGGTTCTCCTCCTGAATGTTTCTGGAGAAATTCAACCGCGTCCCGATAGAGTGCTTGATTTACTTTTCCAAAGAGTATTTCAGATGCTCTTGAAAAATCCTCTGTTTCACGTGCCTCAATCAAATCTAATTTCTGTGATAATTCCTGTATTTTTTTCTCAAAAAGAGGAAAGAGTGTATGAGAAACAACCGGTAATCGTTTGATATCTCGACGAAGCTTTTCAATATCGAGATCCATTGTTCGATAAGAAAATCGTGGCATATAATCTGGATGCGAAAAGAAAAGATCCTTTTGTTCGAGTAAATTTCGCGGATTCAGCGAGGAAAGAAGTTTGATCTGCTCATCTAATTCCGAAACTTTTTCATCCAGACTTTTCAATTTCCGTTCATCGAGATCAGCAACCAAAAGCTCCGGCGCATGTTCAACTTTTTTGTTCACATCTATTAGGAAATCCGTAAGAAATTTCCCAGCCAATATCAAATCTTCTTGTCCCGTTTCCCCTTTTTTGACAGGTAATTTCAACCGTTTTTTTCCGATAGTCACATCGAGCAATCCTCCAATCTCCTCCCCAAATCTCTCAGAAATAATATTCTCAGAAGCACGTAATTCTACTCGTGCCAAAATCGTTTCTGGCTCAGCTAAATTTAAAACTACTGATTCAATAGCCCCAATAACCGCTTTTTCTGGACCGGAAGATTCAACAAATACCGTTTGTGCAAATAATTGTTTTGCAATTTGTACTCCATCCTCAGGAGAAGCAATGTTTAAATCTGCAACTTTTTTTAACCGTGGTTTCAAAGGCGTTCTGTTCGCAACTTGTATTTTGAGCCCTGGACGCGCATTTACTTCCAGAACTTTTACTCCTGATCCCGTGACGACAAAATCACACCCTAAAAATCCGATTCCCGTTGTATGCTGAATTCGTGCAGCAGAAAGTAATATATCGTCCCAAAAAGGAACTTGAAATCCTATGGTTGATTCTCCATTAGGAAGTTTTTTCAAGAACTGCGAATGGTATGCCGCT
>JAGYLK010000040.1 GCA_018401175.1 Candidatus Altimarinota bacterium | reverse complement strand
GGCAGCGCGATTGGCGGCTGTTCAGCGCGGAGTTCCGCTTTGGAAACACTTAAACAATTTATTCGGAGGGAAAACATCATTGCCCCGTCCAATGATGAATGTTTTGAATGGTGGATCTCATTCTGATGCAGGATTAGCAATTCAAGAATTTATGCTGTTTCCAAACCTTGGAAATTTCCCAGATAATTTACGAGCAGGTGTTGAAATTTTTCATACACTCAAAAAAATTCTTTCATCTCGAGGAGAAGCTGTTGGAGTAGGGGACGAAGGAGGATTTGCTCCTCATTTATCCACGTGTGACGATGCGTTTTCCGTTATCATGGAAGCCATTTCAAAAGCCGGATATGAAGGGAGAGTGGAGTTGACGATTGATGCAGCAGCTTCTGAGTTTTATAACAAGGAAACAGAGGAATATACGGTTGATGGCAAAAAATTATCGTCGGCAGAGCTGGTTGATTTCTATGGCGAGTTATTACAAAAATACCCCATTGTTTCGATTGAGGATTCTCATGATGAAGATGATTTTAAAGGATTTGCTCTTATGCAAAAACGGTTTGGGGACAAAATTCAGCTTGTCGGTGATGACTTATTTGTTACCAACCCAGAGCGTTTACAAATGGGAATTGATCAAAAATTAGCAAATTCAATTTTAATTAAAGTAAACCAAATTGGTTCATTGACAGAAACCTTTGAGGCAATGCATTTGGCAAAAGAAAACGGATTTACAACCGTGATTTCACATCGTTCAGGAGAAACTTCAGATGATTTTATTGCTGATTTATCGGTTGGTACAGATGCGGGACAAATAAAAACAGGATCGCTTTCTCGTTCTGAACGCATTGCGAAATATAATCAATTGCTGCGTATTGGAGAGCAGTTGTAAGCAATCTATAGAAACAGTATTTGTTAGTAGCGGAGCATGCTCCGCTATTACTATTTCTTTTTTTCTACTGTTTTCCCCAAGAGGTTGTTTCGCAGTGATTTCATTTTTTCTAGAAATCGTACGGGGGTATCTACGAGAGAATCAGATCCTGCCCAGTCAATGGAGAAGGCACCGGCAAGAACACATAATTGATAGCCCGATTCTTTGTACCGCTGCATATATTTAATTCCCGATTCGGCTCCTGCAGCAGAGATCCTACTTCCTGTGTTTGCATTCAACCAACGGAATCGGAATCCGTCTCCACGGGCATTTGATGGAATATATTTATCATTCGAATTAAATCGAACATAGTCATTCCAGGTACCTCGTTTTTTGAGCAAACTCATTCTGTTTTTTACTCCTTCTTGTCCCCAATAATCAATATCATCAGGACGAACCCCCCAGTTGGAGCATTCTTCCTTCACTTTTTCAGCATGTTCGATTGCTTTGTCATAAAATTCTAAAATTTTTTGCTTTTCTGCGCCGAGATCAGCTCCTTTTTCTTCTTTCTTTTTTTTTCTTTCTTCCTCTTCTTTTTTTCTTTCTTCTCGTTTTTGTAACTCAGTTTTTTGTACTGATTCGTTATGCGTTTCTTTTTGTTGATCTTCTTTTTTTTCTTCCTCTTGTTCTTTTTTCTTTTTTTCTTTTTCCTGCTGGTTTCGTTTTTCTTTTTCTTGTTCACGGTTGAGTTTTAATTGTTCGATGTCACGCACTTTTTTTAATTCCAAAAGTCGAGCTACAAAATCAGCAACGTTTTTTGATGATTTTAAACGAGAACGTTCGCTCTCACGACTTTTATCAAACACTTCCGAAGAGAGCATTTCTTCAGCATCTTTCAAAAGAGCTTTCCTGAGTTTTTCTGGCCATTCATGAAGGTTCTTCCGGGTAAGTCGTTTTAAAAAGTCACGAGGCATTCTAAAGTTGAATGTGGTGGTAAAATTGGGGAATTCAGCGGGAGACATATCACGGGTAAATACCCAAAACTGAGGCGCGCCCATTGCTTCTTGAAATTGTTTAAATTTCTCTGAAAATTCTTCATCAAAGAGCATGAGAATTTTTGAAACGACATCATCTTTGAGGTCGTCTTGTCGTTGTTTGAATTTTGTCAGATTTTTTTCAGCTGCCAATCCTGAAGTTGCTTTGTCTAATGCCATCAGTTCTTTGAGTTTCCATTGTCGGTCTTTTCCTTCACTAGAAATATTCAAAATAGAAGTATCAATCAAATTGCAGACCGTTTTCCCATTT
>JAGYLK010000039.1 GCA_018401175.1 Candidatus Altimarinota bacterium | reverse complement strand
GGCGATTTGCATACGAAGCTGTCTACCATAGCCTATCTGCGACGGTGGACTAATTTGCTTTTATTTATTGCGCGCAGCGCATTGAAGCGAACTTAAAAGTTCGAATATGAGCAACGCGAATGTCACGAAGTATTCTTGGCGGGAGTATTTCCTTAATTTCAACTGTTAGACTTTTGAACTTTTCGACTCGTTAAACCTCCCTCTAGCCGCTTTGTCATATACGTACATTTTTCAGTATATCCAAACTTCCGATAATACTCACGCGTCCCAACTCCAGCAATAATTGTCATTCGTTTCAAACCCCATTCATCACGAGCGATTCGCTCTGCTTCTGCGATTAATTTTCGCCCTAACCCTCGATGTTGCCCCACTCCAGCGCTATCCCCAACCATGATTTCTGAACCATACGAATGAACCTCGCGAATCAACGCTGCCTTTTTGAGCACAGAAGAAAAGTGTGTTGGAACAAATTTCTTATCAGGTTTTCTCAAACGCAAAAGTGCATACAATGTTTTCTCGTCTGATGATTCAAACGAGAGAAATGTTTCCGTCCCTCCAGCCGCATCATAATCTCGTCGTACTAATTTCAAGTTCGAACTTGAATCGAGTTCTCGCTTATTCGCAAAACCTACCTCTCGACACCGAATACATCGACAGGGCCATGCAAACTTTCCATGAAAAATTTCGTCAAAGTCTTCCTCTCCCAGAATTTCTTTCAACTTCTTTGGCTGTTGTTTCAAAATCTGGCGAAGATTCGAAAATTTCGCTCCTGATAAAATATTCCCCACTGGAATATCGCGTAATAATCGCATAATTCGTGTCCACTCGGGCACAAACTTTTTCATTTTTAATAAAAGCTTTATCAATTCCACATCATGCAGAGGTTCAAATTTTCCTTCTTTCCACCAGTTGGCGAGTAAAGAATTGGGAAGCACTTGGCAGGGATAAATTTTCACAAAATCCGGTTTGTAATCCGCATTTTCGAATATTTCACGGAGCATTATCAAATCTTTTTCTGGCGTTGAACCATACAATCCTGGCATCAAATGATAACAGAATTTGAATCCATACTCGCGCATCAATTTTGTTGCCTCTGCTACCTCTTCTTTTGACTGATCACGTAAATTCAAATCGGAAATCTCATCATCAATTGTTTGAACGCCGATTTCAACTCGCGTACATCCGTAGGTACGCATCAGAGCTAATTCATCTTGCGTAATATGATCAGGACGTGTTTCCAATGTTAATCCAATAATTCTGTGTTTTGCTGTTTCATTAATTTGAATTGCCTCGGCTAAATTTCTTGATTGCGGTTTGATACCTGAAGCTTGATTCGCTGCATCATATACGTTTTTTATATACCAATTTTGATACCGCCGTGGCAAAAAACTCCATGTTCCTCCCATAACAATTATCTCTAATTTGGAAACCGGATGACCAGAATCCTCCAATGCAGCGATGCGAGAAGCGACTTGTCGATAGGGATGAAATTTATTGCGCAACGCTCGTGCTGCTGCCGGCTGAGAGGACAAATAGGATTTTGGCATTCGCGCTTCTGTAGGACAAAATGCACATCGTCCTGGACACGGATAGGCTTTTGTGAGAATTCCAATCGGCGTTACTCCTGAAATGGTACGAACAGCCCGTTTTAACAATAATTTTTCGACCTCAGGAGAAAGCTCTATTCCGCTCTCCCTTGCCATCATAATCAAATCACGATTCACAATCACTTCACATTTTTCTCGGGAAGAAAACTCACGCTTCCGCTTTTCCATCTCCTCTGCATCCTTGGGGATATCAACCATAATCTCGCGCAAAAACTTCGTCACCACTTCTGGCAATTCCACTTTTTGCCGAATCCCAAACTGAGTTCTCTTTTTCACGACCGGATAGTAACGGAAAATGAAGTTTTGGAAATATTTTCTCCATAAATATTTGACATTTATTTTTATTATTTTATGGTGTGAAAGAAAATATAATTCTCTCTTCAATGGAAATGAATAAACGTGATAATCGGCTACCAGATGATTTTTCTGAAAAATTCTTTTCGGAACATCCAGAAAAAAGACCTATGGGTCCAACTGTTTCAAACAAAATTGAACCAACTGTCCTCGCTCAAAACATTCAAAATCATAACCAAGCCGTTGTAGAAAAATTCCTATATTGGGAACAAAGAATTGCAAATGGACACAAGGAATAAGGAAATTTCTATTCATACCATATTAATCTCGTACTTCCAATTTCCATTCTCCTTCTACAAACGAAAGTAAAAAACCGCTTGTTTCACTCGTTGAGATGAGCGGAATTTTTTTGTCTTGTGCAAACGTCGTTGTCTTCTGAGACGGAGACCGATCTCCTGCGTAGAGAATTCCCTGAGACGGAAGGGGGAGGAATTCCGGCAATCGATTCTTGGTCATCACCCACCAATCAGAACCAAACTCCACTCCTGATTGCACAGCAAATTGCTGCTCTTCTTCATCAAAATCATCTCCAATCCACCACATAACTTGCCCGGCACAAACGCTCCGCACGAGGTTTTGGGAAATTCTCTGAACAGAAAACCCTTCTCCTCGATATTCTTTTCCCGGGGAAATATCCCATACTGAAATGATTTTTTGAGAAGAAAAAAACGATACCATTCCTCGAAAAAGTGCTTTTGCTCGAGAAGAATCAATCCTCCCCATACCAAAAACAATTTCTGGCGTTGATGAAAGCAAAACCAAATTTTTTTCTCCCACTATCTGAGGAAGCGGACGCTGTGCCACCCGATATTCTCTGTATCCCAAAAACAAAATTCCCAAAAAAATCACTATTGGAAGTATCCACTTTTTCATTCTCGGAATTCATCAATATCTTCTCCTGGTGGGGGTGGCAAAGGTATGTCTTCTTTTATTTCTGTGATTTCACTCGAAATATCTGTAAATTGTGTGGGATCGAGCATCGGCTGACCGGGAGCCTGTTGTACATGATGAACCACATGTACCACTTTTACTACCGGAGGTGCTTGCTCCTCTTGTGGAAGTATCATTTCTTTTTCAGAAGAAGACTCCTCTCCCATCACCTCTTCTGCCAAATCCGCTGCTCGAAACACCTCAAACGCGCGATACCAAAAAGAAACGGCAAATACCTCTAAGATAGAAGTGAGATATCCTGCTCCTGCAATCAAAACTAATGAGAGAATTCCCGCAAATACTAAAAATAATGAATAATACGCAGACGCGGCAAAATACGTTGCTAACGAAATTAATCCTACCGGAACTCCTATAACAACAAGGGCATTCACAATAACTCTTAAATTCACCAATATCATGACGAGAAAAAGACTCACGGTTTTCCCAAAATGGAGAAACACAAGACCAACACTTTTCGTCATTGCTTTGAAAAACTCTTGTCGCTCGCACACCAAATAAAACGGCATAAAAATAAAGAAAAAGTGTGTCAAAATAGACAGCACTCCCATGATGATTAAAAAAGGCAAAAACACAGAATAAAAGGTGTCTCCTCCGTGCGTATAACGGAAAAATGATGCCGTATACAAAATAAGCGACACCATGGAAAATGGCGCCAGTAAGGCATGATATTCCAGTAATTGGACAAAGTGCGCATGTCCTTCAAACAACTGCTTTCTCAATGATAATCGACGTTCTGGCTGCTCGAATTTCTGACGAATAGAGAGAATCAATGTCGCATGAATCCATGGCTCTAAAACAAATAATAACAGCGCCCCGATGGCAACAAGCGTAATAACGAGCCATGTCATCCCAGAGTGAGAAACCAACGAAATAGAACTCCCTATGAGCTGATACGTTCTCCCTTCTTCTATCCAACCAAATTCTTCCCCTGCCATAGAATATTGCCATGCCACTTCAGCAATAAACATAATAATAAATGCCACACTCGGACCAAATACAAACCAGGTCAACTTCTTGGCTGAGGTGGTCAGTGCCCACGCATCGGCGAGAATCCGCACGTACTTCATCGGACGCAATTTTTACAGAAACAAGAAGAAAGTCAATGAAACAGTCATCCTAACTTCTCCGTTTTTTAATCCCTTCCTCAATATCCAATGGATAATAATCCACTGGTGTAGGAGGAAATTTATCTAACTCCTGAGAAATTTTCGCACTCATCGTATT
>JAGYLK010000038.1 GCA_018401175.1 Candidatus Altimarinota bacterium | reverse complement strand
GCGCCACGGTCGTATGCCTTTGGTACAAAAATATGTATTCCGGGATTTGGTTGTGGGACAGTCCATGATAGAGGAGGAGCGATTGTTACTCAAGGAGAACGTGATTTAGCACGGCATGATCGTCTTGACCTCTGGATGGGATATGGAATGGAGGGAATGACGCGGGCTTTGGCATGGGGTGTGCAGCATGTTGATTGTGAAATGTCACCAGCGGGAACAGAATTAGCAGATTCAGTAAATTTCTCAGTTCCCTTGCCCTTGACTCAGATTTTAAAACTTGCGCCTTCAATAGCATTTCATAAAGATCTTTTCTTGGGGAAAGAAGGAGAGGCGGTAGAAGAGCTTCAGATAGCCCTTCGTCGTTTGAATTTGTATGCAGGAGAAATTACTTCTCTCTACGATGAGCGCACAGAGCAAGCAGTGCTTGATTTCCAGATAAAATTCTTTGTGTTGCATGCAGTGGATGATTTAGGTGCGGGACGATTTGGTCCTCAGACACGAGCAAAGTTGACTTCAGAATTAGCGAAGATTGATACGCAGAAAAAGATTAGTGAATTATGGGAATCGTTTGAGTTTGAGGCAGGATTGAGTCGTGGACATAGAAGTCCAGAAGTAGTGAAGTTACAGCAAGTTTTGGTTCAGCAAGAATTATTGGAAGTATCTCCAACTGGTTTTTTTGGACCATTGACAGAAGCCGCGTTGGTAGAATTTCAGCTTCGAGAAGGAATTATTTCTTCAAAGTTTGATACCGGTGCGGGGCGAGTAGGAGAGGCGACACAAGAGAAATTAAATGATATTTTGAATACAGAACGGGGGAGTCGTATAGAGGAAAAGAAAGAAATTTCTCAGATAAAAAAAGAACGAGATCGATTGGCACTCCTTTTAGAAGATAATATGCGATTCCAACTTGCAGCTAAGATTGGATCAGAAGAAGCTTCTGTGGAAACCTTGCAGGAGGCGTTGGCTCGTCTCGGATATTTTAACGCTCCTCCTACCGGAGTTATGGGACCATTGACTCGTGCTGCGCTGAAACAGTTTCAAATAGATTTCGGTGTTATTGCAACCACGAGAAGTGTGGGTTCAGGCGTCTTTGGTGATGCAACTCGTGCCCGACTTGCAGAAGTTATTTTGCAAGGATAAACAACGAAAATCACGGGTATTGAGTTGCTTTTTTTCTGCAAAAAGGGAGAATTTGTTACGAGAAATTTTGTTTCTGTTATATGAAAAAATTATTGGCAGTTTTCGGATGTGCTCTTCTGTTTACAGCGTGTACATCGGACGATCCATTTGCACCAATGCCACAGGAACCACATGAAACATTGGTGGGGGAAGTTCTCCCTTTCAATCTTTCGGTGTCTACCCGTGCCACACACCGTTTGGAGCGAGATGAAAAATTAGTCATTCTCTTGGCGTCCGACATTGTGCCGCTGTCCGAATTTGAAAGACAAGAAGTTTCCGTAACCGGCGTGCGTCGTACGGAAAAAATGCGAGAAATTTTTATTGTAAATGAATTACATTTATTGGCAGATGAGTTGATAGGAGATGATCCAGAATCCTTCCCAGAGCGATTTGTAACAAAGAATTTTTCGTTTGTATTTCCTCGAAACTGGCAATATTCAACGGCACCGGATGGGACAATGCATTTTACAGAAAAGGCAGATGATCAGCGGCGAGTATTTTTGCAATTCACTGTCGAACCAAAAGAGCGTCGAGATGAAAAAATGACGCCGACAGTTTCCATTGCTGGATTTAAAGGAACAAAAAGTGTAATGGGTGATGAATTAGGGAGGGAACAGCAAAAAATAGTTTTGTGGTCGAATAATTCCAATAAAAAATATACGTTTTCTTTTACGGCTAACTTTGAGGAATTCGATAAGAAAAAGGCATTTTATCAACTCCTTAATTCTTTTGTTGAGGGAGAAATTGCGGTTCGCGCAGCGCAGGACGAAGACCTTCGTATTTTGGCAGAGAGAGAGGCCGCAAAGGTGAGAGAATTGACACAAAAGACACCACCGGTTTCTGAAGAAGAGGCTCCGGAAGAGGAGAAATCGAAAGCCGATACAGGAGAAAAAAGAGAAGGAGTTTTTTCTCATTTCTTTGGATCAAAAGAAAAAGTAGACACAGATGATGCATTAAAAAGAGCATCAGATTCTGCAGCAGATATTCCTCTCAAGGACGACTTCACCAATTTGATTGATGGAAAAGCATTCCCTTACACAAGTGACTATTTGAAATTTTCTATGAAGGCGCCGTGGGGATATTGGTTCAAAAATGTAGGACCAACTGAGCCATTGTTGTTACAATTTGGGTTTGCGAAACATCAAATTACAGGTATTGCCGATAGTGAATTTTTGTTGGAAATTGTTCCGAGTGAGAATCCGGTTGTAACCGCTCGTGAGAGAAAAGCTGATGGAGAACTTTTCGTCGAATGGGCTCGGGATGATACTTCTTTCTTCCGTTTACATGGACCGGAAAGTGCACGTGATGCGATGAGGAGTATTCAGGC
>JAGYLK010000037.1 GCA_018401175.1 Candidatus Altimarinota bacterium | reverse complement strand
CCCATTTGCAAAAGTACCGCCGATGGGTCTCTCGTAGACGTCATTGAAATTGATGCAGCGAGTCACACGGGCGTTGATAATATTCGTGATTTGCGAGAAAAGGCGAACTTTATGCCGAATATGGCAAAACGAAAAATTTATATTATCGATGAGGTTCATATGTTGTCCAAAGGCGCATTTAACGCATTGCTTAAAACACTTGAAGAACCACCTTCACATGCGTTCTTTATTCTTGCTACCACTGAATTTGATAAAGTGCCAGAAACCATTGTTTCTCGATGTCAAACCTTCACCTTTGGACGATTTTCTCTCGAACAACTTACGGAACGCATAGCGTATATTTGCCAACAAGAATCCTTTCAGACAGATACCGAATCGCTCACCCTGATTGCCCGAAAAGCAGAAGGCGGATTGCGCGATGCCATTGGTTTATTGGAACAATTAGCGGCCGAAACTGAGGGGAAATTTGATGCTGAGGCGGTACGAAAATCACTCGGCATTTCTTCTACTGATCAATTGGAATCTTTTTATACTGCACTTGAGGAAAAAAATGTTGATAATGCTTTTTGCGTATTAAAAGACATCAATCAACGAGGTGGAGATTTTCGATCTTTTGGACATGATTTTTTAAATTTTCTTCGAGAAAAAATGTACAACTCGCTTGATAAAAAGCGAGAACTCTCACAATTAATAGATCAAATTGAAGCAATCGAACACGCTCTTACTCGATTTCGTACCTCCCCTCTCGTAGAACTTCCCTTGGAAATTGCCGTTTTGAAACTCTGTTCGGATTTTCAAACATTGACCGAACTTTCTTCTCCCAAACCAATTATTCACGCCAAAACTCCCGTTGAAAATAAAAAAGAAGTCGCCCCAAGAAAAGATTCTGAATTCATTTTTGACGATACTCCCCCACAAAATACTCTTCAAAAAATACAAACGGTTCCTCCTCTTGAAGCAAAAAATAAAGAACCGCACTCTCGTTCCTCAAATGAGCTCACTCCGACCCGAATCACTGAAGAAATAAAAGTAGGTATAGAAACGGCAGGATTCCCCACCTTTGCAAAAAAATCTCTTCTTCTCATGAAACCACAAATTGAGGGAAAAAAGATCTGTTTCATTGCTGATTCGCAATTTCATGTGGATCAATTACTTCGGGCAAAAATTGAATTAAAACTTCAACACACTCTCTCAGAAAAACTAGGTATTTCCATTGAAGAAGTTTCTTTTCGTGCAAAAAATCAACCAATAAACGAAAAAAAAGCAGAAGAGATGCCCGCTACAGTAAACGATTTACAATTTTAGGGAGATCAAAAACGTTCATTTTTAAACCGTGAACTTCAACTCGTTTTCAATCTGTAATCTTTTTGACTCGTTTAATACAATGGATATGAACAAAAACTTTTGACAAACCCGCTAAAATAAACACAATGTCCAAGAATTATTTCCTGCAATGAACAAGTTTCTTAATGATCGTATTCATGAGCTTCACGCAGTAACGTGGCCAACAAAAAACCAAGCTACTGCCGCAGCGATTACCGTGCTTACCATAATGCTTCTCGTGGGATTCGGTCTTTCTTTTGTGGACTATTCTCTCAATGAGGCGGTATTATTTCTTCTCAATAAATAAATACACATGTCTCGACAAGATCTTTCCGCCGGACGAAACTGGTATGCCATTCATACGTACTCTGGATATGAGGACAATGTTAAACGTGCCATTGAACACCGAGTGGAATCTATGAATATGCAGGATCATGTGTTTGAAATTTTAGTTCCAAAGGAAAAAGTTGCTTCTATAAAAAACGGAAAGCGCGTTATTTCTGAGCGAAATTTATTTTCTGGATACGTACTCGTAGATATGATCGTGACAGACGCATCATGGTTTATGGTTCGAAACACTCCGAATGTAACCGGGTTCGTTGGGTCGGGGAATATTCCCGTTCCAGTATTACCAGAGGAATTTGGGCTTATCCAGCGAAGAATGGGAGAAGATACACCAACAACTGATATTAAGTTGAATGAGGGAGATCTCGTTCAGATAAAAGAAGGTCCTTTTGCAAACTATGATGGGACTATTTCTGAAGTAAATAAATCAAAAGGAAAAGTCACTGTCATGGTGTCTATTTTTGATCGAGAAACACCTGTTGAACTTGATTTCGAACAGGTCATTAAAAAAATGTAAATTACGCACAAAGCGCTTCACCCTTTTTAAAATTTAAACATCATGGCACCAAAAAAACCATTCGTATCAAAATTCAAAATCCAGCTCGCTGCTGGTGCGGCTACTCCAGCTCCTCCCGTAGGACCAATTTTGGGACAATATGGAGTAAATATTCAACAGTTTTGTGTTGCATACAATGACGGAACTGCTGAAATGAAAGGTTCTGGACTTGTCGTTCCTGTTATCTGTTATGTTTTTGAGGATAAATCCTTTGAACTTGAATTCAAAACTCCATTGACTTCAGCGCTTATTAAAAAAGAACTCGGAATCAAAAAAGGATCTGGGAAACCAAATACGGAAAAAATAGGAAAAATTACTCGAAAACAACTTGAGTCAGTTGCATCACAAAAAATGCAAGACCTCAACGCAAATGATATGGATGCCGCAGTAAAAATAGTTGCTGGAACGGCAAAACGCATGGGACTTGAACCAGAAGTCTAAACAAAAAAGCCCACTTGTGGGAGACCTGCATTGCGGGTCGCCATTACCACTAACCCCTTATACAATGGCAAAACAATCTAAAGCACTCCGTGCTGCGTATGAAAAAATCGACACGGAAAAAGCATATCCGCTCAAGGAAGCTGTTAAAATGATGATTGATTTAAAATCAGTTACATTTGATGCAACAGCAGAATTACACATGAATTTGGGAATTGACCCAAAACACGCAGATCAGCAAGTTCGTACTACGATTTCTCTTCCCCATGGAACAGGAAAAATAGTTCGTATCGCCGTATTTTGTGAAGATGACAAGATAAAAGCGGCAAAAGCTGCTGGAGCAATTGAAGCAGGAGACGAAAGTCTTATTGAAAAAGTCGCCAAAGGCTGGAGTGATTTTGATGTTGCGGTGGCAACTCCAGGAATGATGAAATCTATGGCAAAAATCGCCCGTGTCCTTGGACCAAAAGGATTAATGCCAAATCCAAAAGCTGGAACCGTTTCTCCTGATGTCGAAAAGACAGTAAAAGAACTGGTTGGTGGACGAATTGAATTCCGAAATGATAAAGCAGGAATTATTCATACTATATTTGGAAAAACTTCATTTGGAGAGGCTTCTCTTTTGGAAAATCTCCAAACATTGATTACAGCAATTCAAAACGCAAAACCCGCTGGAGCAAAAGGAACCTATATCAAATCGGCTTCTATTAATTGCACAATGGGACCTGGAATTTCAATCAGTGTTGGTGATTAATCTTTTTTTCAAAAATTAAAAATCCTTTCTTCTTCAAGAGAGGATTTTTTGTACTTCTGGGAAAGATTGACTTCCCCCTTCTTGCATGAAAGAATGTACCTGTCATTTTCATTTCTTAAATACATAAAATGACGGAAACAAAACTCGCTTGGCTCCCGGATTTACTTCGGTTTGGAGGGGCTGTCACCGGAATCGTTCTTACCGCGATTGGTGGTGTCATGCTCATTAATGCTGTTATGAAACTCTATGTATTTCAATTTCAAACAGAGCCCTATCAAATAGTTTCAACGGAAGAATGTCAGTATGATCATAATCGTCAAATGCCTGAAAAAGAAGGTGTTACGAAACCATATATGCGAACGGCCGAAGAAGTGGAAGTGTGTAAAGTGGAACGTCTTGCCGAAAATAAAATTCGATTTGAGCGCAGTAAAAAAGAAAATATGGTTGATGGGTTGGCAATGCTTATTGTAGGAATCCCCTTTTGGGTTATTTTTTGGAGAAAACGAAAAGAGAAATAATTTCACTCTTGAGAACAGAAAAAAGGTGGGAACGCAAATTCTCACCTTCTTTGTTCTCGTCGTTCTGAAGCTTTTTGACTTTTGAACGCTGAAGCTAATTAATTATGCAATCATTGCTAAAAGTTGTTCTTCTGATTGTGTTCCCACTGCTTCAGAAATAACTTTTCCCCCCTTGAATGCCTTAAAAGCAGGAATAGACATTACTCCGTATTGCGAAGCTAACTCGGGCGCTTGATCTACATCTACTTTTACAATTTTTGCACCTGAGGGCAATTTCCCTTCTACATTTTCCAAAACGGGCATCATTCCTTGACAAGGTCCACACCAAGTAGCGAAGAAATCAACTATCACTGGACCTGAAGCGTTCAATACTTCTGTGTCAAAATCGGAGGCGGTAATTTGTTTCACCATTTTTAAATAAATTAAAAGCGTAAGTGAATTCAGTGTAATAACTCTCCTCTTTTTTGGCAAAACTATTTCCCACGGGAATCCTCCTGATGCTGGAGTATATTTAAGAAATTTTGACATTCCTGTGCCTGTTCGGAATTTGGAGCGAGTTCAATAACCCGTCGAAATACCTGTTGTGCCCGCTCATGTTGTTTCGAATTCATATAACATACGCCCAAGTCGCATAAAATATTCGGATCATTTGGGGAAAGACTTTGTGATCGTTCCATCAATGCCACTCCTTGAGCGGATTTTCTATTTTGATTATGAAAACTCCACCCCAAACAGCGAAGAATTTCAGGATGATTTGGCGAATGAGAATCTGCTTCTTGTAATTCTTGTACACTGGCAGCCCATTTTTGTTGTTGAGAAAGAAGAAATCCAAGCAAATAATGCGCATTGGCTGATTCTGGAGAAATACGAATTGCTTCACGAAGAGCTTTCTCTGATTCCAGAAAGCGTTTCAAGGAAAGAAAATTATCTCCCAATTCCTCAAACGCTTCGAAACAATGAGGTTCATGAAGAATTATTTTTTGAAGAATCTCAATTGCCGCCCCAAAATCCCCTCCTATTTTCAGGTCTTCTGCTTGAGCGAGCATATCGATTACAAATTGATCATATTCCATTCGTGCATTTTACTCTTTAACAGCTTGTTTTTCAAGCTTTATGGCGGGATTCTGCAAAAAAAGCACACGAACGTCAATAGTTTTTATGGTACAGAAATGCGTTCTTTTATTTCGTGCTGAATCTGAGCGGAACGATCCGAATCGTCTATTGTTATTTTTTCTGGTGAAGGGATTGAAAATTGTGCCAATATATATTTTTCTTTCCATATTTCAAATATGATCGGTGCTTTTTCATTTATTGCTGGTTGAATTTTTAAATAGACTTCTGGATCTTGTGTCCGAAATTGTCCCTGTCTATCTACCGTTCCAATTACTTTTTCTGTTGTCCCGTCTCGTAGTTCCGAAATTCCGTTTTCTCCTGTGCTCCATAGAGCCCGTTCCTTTTGGGGATTTGATATTCTTATTTCTTTCGTGACAACATTTCCCAATACTTCTTCTTCCGTCGGGAGAGAAATACGTTCTTGTTTTGGTGCTACAAAGGTTATGGTTGCCGCGTCCTCTCCGGTTTTTTCTCGAAGAGAAATATGAAGGGGCATGTCTTCTTTTGCCGCAGAAATAACCTGCGTTAGCGTTTCATTTGACACAATGGGTCTTCCCGTTTCCAAAACTTCAGCACGGGGTTCTTTTGTATATTGATCTCTGAGTACTGCTCCACCTGTCCGAGAAAGATTTTGTATTGCAAAAGTTCCATCTGATTTTGATTCTGCAGTTCTCGAAAGTATTTCTCGTCTCCCGTCTCTTTCTCGAATAAGCCATATCTCAACTCCTTCCTCTCCTGAAACTACTTTTCCGGAAACCTGACGGTCTCTTGCACTTGCTTCACGAAGTTCTACCTCTGGAGCCTCTACGCGTATTGTAATAGCTAATTGAGACTCATTCCCAGATATGTCTGCTGCGTGTAATACCACTGGAAAGGTGCCTGTTCGATATTCGGCCGGAAGCATTATTGTGAGTAATTCTAATGGCGCATATTCTTCGTTTTGAGAATCAATTACGATTTTCCCTCTAACTTCCCACCACACACGAGATAATTCTTGATTTTCATATGAAAGAGAAGCATCTATTTCTATTTTTTGTCCCAATAATACAGATCGATTTGTGCCACGAACAACTTCTAATTGTGGAGGAATTGTATCATCTCCGGTTTGGGGATCGTGAAGAAAGTATTTTGATCGTGTCCAGCTTCTCTTTTTTCCTTGAAAAGAGAGAAGTTGTCCATAATAATTCTCTCTCGAAAGTTGTTTGAATGTAGAAATCATTTCCTCTCGCGAGACAAACTGATGTAATTCGTATTGTTCCCCACCCCAAACCACAACTTCTGTATTATCAAATAAATCGAGTTCTACCTTATCCTTTTCGCCAAGCTCTAAGCGCATTCCTGAAAAGAAATAATTATCCTTGTGGGGAGTAAGTTTTTCTATTTTTCCAATTTCAAGATATTGCACTTCTCCGCGAGACAAACACACCTCTGCAAAATCCACAACCGTTTCTTCCCCTTTTCTTAATTCTATTTCTCTGGTTTCAGCCACCTGACCTTTACGAGCCAATGTCTTAATTATCAAGCGCGATTTATCGGCTGATCCAACAAAAAGTGTTTCTTCTGCAAAGAATGGGAGCACTGTCTCCCCGTCGGAGCATTGTTTATTATCAAACGTTTCAACTGTTTTCAATTCTGTTCCATACATAATAGGATTTCCCTCAACCGATTTTATTTGCGCTCCTACCGGACGAATTTCATATTTTGTGGCTGGCGGACGAATCAAAAATCCTATACGGCGCCAAACGTTTGACATTCGTTTCATCGCAGGAGTACTTGATTCAAAAATACGATCTGGTCGATCTGAAATAATCCATTCAAAATATCGAGCATCATTTGTCTGATCTGGAAAAAATTGAAACGACGCGCCATCTGCTTCGACTGAAGAGTCAAATATCTGGCTTGGAGAAAATCCTCCTACAAAATGATCAAAATCCCATTCGAGAAGAGTTTGTGGTATTTCGAATTCCGCATCCTCTTCCTCCTCTGTCATGCGTGGCGCCACTCTTCGTTTGAGAAACAGTTGTTCCCCGAGGGAATATATCATCTCATCCTCGCCATCTCTGTCCAGATCGACTCGCCGGGTTGCGAAACGACGGTTTTTTAGCGGAAATGTGGTAACCGTTTCGATCGTATTATTTGCTCCATCAAACCATAATATTCGTGGTTCAACGACCATTTCATCTTCCGCGTTTGGGACGGAATTCATGTCGTAGGTGGAAGCAACTCCTTGCGGATAATCATCGAGAGAAAGGATTTTTGGAGAATTAGACGCAACCCATGAACGCGTTGGCGAATTATTTTGTGATGAAGTCTCGAAAACCAATGTTTTTATTGGCTCGATATCAAGCGTTTCTTGTCCCTCAGAAAAATCCATATTGGGCAAGAACGATACTACAGAGGGAACCTTTTCCGTTTGTGCAATTGGAATTGGTGATGCAGTGGGAGGAGCTACCTTTTCTACAGAAAGTCCTTTTGAGGCATTACTCAACTGAGTTGTAACCGCATTAAACATTGCTGCTGAATTTTCTAGTGCCGCAATGAGAGATGGAATTCCCTGTGCAAAATCCCATTTCAGTTTATATGAAAATGGCGAAAGAACCGTCTTGGGAGCTTGTGGAAGTTTTGCGCCAGGCAAAAAATCAATTGGTAATAAGAGCGTCCGGTTTGTCGCATTTACAACTGTCATAGCAACCATCCATTCGGGAACAGGCATTATTCCGCGGGAGATGAGCCCCAAAAAATTGAGTAAATATTTGGGCACCAGCATTATCAGATTTGGAATTTTCAAAAAGTCGGGAAATTTTGGTGGCTCGATAAGAGATGGTAATTGAGGGAGTACCAGTGGCGGCATTTCAAATGCCATGTCCGGTAATGTCGGAGCTTTGGGCAAAGTGGGAATAACGGGAATAATAGTAAGTAGCGATGCCATCAAATCTTTTATTGGCGAAAATGAAGCCGCAAAATCAGGAACTTCTGGTGCTGCAGGAAGTGCCTGTAATAGTGATTGCAATTGTTCTGGAGAAATTTCTCCCCGATTTATGCGGGAAGAGATATCTGCCACCATATCACTCAATGAACCATCAAGAGTTAGTGTTTCCCATGAGGATTGGAGCAGTGTCGCAAAAATTCCATTAAATTTCTTGTTTATTCCAAATGTGGGTATCGGCGGAGCTATGTCAGGAGAAACCTCTACCGCATTAAATTCCAATTCGGGAACTTCTATTTTCATGCCAATCTTTACTTCTGACAGATCTATTTCTACGTCTGGAATTTGAGGCATAGGAATAATCGGAAACTTTATGGCGGAGAGAATGAAGTTTTTTAACCACGCCAAAAGTGTTCCTCGTGTCATTGATCCTCCATTTGAACTACTGGTTGCTTTTGCAAATTTTTTCAAAATATCAGGAATTTCTTTCCATGTTTGAATTGTTTTTTTTGTGTCTGTGCCAAATTCTTCCCACTTTTTTACCGCTCGCTCATTTTTCTCTAGCCACTCACTCCAATATTCATTGATTACGTTTGCCATTTCTTTTACTTGTTCCAAGAGTTTTCGTAACTTTTCCGGAACGGTTCGTAATTTTTTTATCTCCGTTAGATACGATCCCAGTGCTTCAAAATTCTTATCAACGGCAACGGTGAACTCTTCCCATTTCTGATCAAGTGGATCCAGCGCCATTTCCTGAAACATCTCTTTTGTTCCCGAACGCACATTTTCTTTTAGAGATTTCATACTCGCTTTTCTCTCATTCATAGACGCGTTCACCTTTTCTCCCCTTTCTGTTACCTTTTGTGAGGCGTTCGTGCGGACAGCTTCTTGTTTCGTGTTCATTGCTTCTTGCAGCTCCTCAGAAGTTGACTGAGAGTCCGATGCAACCGCATTCTTCTCTTCTTCTGAAACATTTACTAAGGCTTGTATCTTCCCTAACAAAATTGTGATTATTTCGGTGTGTCCCGTAACAAAAAGAGTATCTATTTCTTCCGATATTTTTTCTACGGCAGAAATATCTGACTTCAGATCAACATCAAATTGCTGTAATTCTTTCAGTGTTCCTTCTAATTTTTGTGATAAAAAAGCTTTTGCTTCTTCCATTTTTTGCTGCGAAACGTCTGATCGCAATGCCTCAATTTCTGTAATCAGCGCCGTCAATTCGGCCTCTTTATCTTTTGCTTCTTCAATAGCCGTCGCCTGATTTTCTATTTCTGGACTGGCTATATGATTTCTTATTTTTTCTTGCTGCGAACGAATGCTTGATTGGAGTTCGGAAATGCTAGAACTTTGTTCTTTTGTTATTTCTTCTTTTTCAATACGTATCTCTTTTTCAAGCGTTTCTTTCTTTTTTTGTACAAGCGTTTTTGACAGAGTAATCTCCATGGATTGGAGGCGAATGGCGGGGGGCC
>JAGYLK010000036.1 GCA_018401175.1 Candidatus Altimarinota bacterium | reverse complement strand
GTGGGAATTTCCATCGGACTTACGCGACTGCTCTGGCAACTCTTCGAAGCCAAACTCATCGACACTTCTCGTGCCAATAACTCCGATGTGATAATCCTCTCGCGAGACAATTCTCTTCTTGCAAGTAGCTTGCAAATCGGATCAGAACTTCGATCAAAAGGGATTCCCACGGAAGTATATATGGAAGATAAAAAAATTCAGAAGCAATTTGACTATGCCAAAAAAATGGGGATTCCGTGTCGCGTGATTGTCGGAGATGAAGATATTGTTGTAGAAAGTGACGACCTGGAATTAAAAGCACAAATTGAAAATTTGATATAAATGCGCGATCTCCCACCCATAACCAAGATTCTTTTAGCTATAAATGTGATTCTTTTTATCGCAAATCAATTTGGCGCCTTGTCGTACACAATTGCTCTGCCTGGAATCTACGATATAGGAACCGTTCTTTCCCAATTTTCACACAAATCACTCATGCATTTGGCATCAAATGGAATTGGAATTTTTATCGTCTCTCCCTTGCTTGAAAGAACCCTGAAAACAAAACAATACCTTTTGCTCCTACTCTTCCTTGTGCTGGCGCAATCAGCCTTATTGCCACAAATAATAACCGCACCAACGCTCGGATTTTCCGGAATTTTGATGGGACTTTTTGCCTATCTTGCGCTCAAACTCTGGTGGCTCGAATCGGGAAATCCGTTACGAATGTTTGGGCGAGATTTGCTTGTTTTGGTAGGAATCAATCTTGCGCTTCCGCTTCTTGTGCCACAAATATCCTTCCTCGGACACGCTCTTGGAGCGATTCTTGGACTGTTTGCGGTGAGCGTGACGCACCTCTTTTCCCGTCGACAATAGATTGCAGGACGCATTTGTATAAAAATACCTTCTGCTGGGCGTCTCCCTTGTTTTTTTTTGACAAAAATGATAAAATGAACAGAATTCAAAAAATTATCAAATATGAAATCACTTATAGAACGATTGAATCCGAGAAAAGTGGGGATTATTGTCCTCATTCTCATTGTATTACTGATTGCAAATCGGGTAATGCGGAACTCCCAGACAGAACAGGAAACTCTTTCTGAAGAGACAACCAAGGAAATTTCTGTTGTATCCTTCGGTGAGTGGACTCCTGATGCCAAAAGGGAAATTACCGGAACTATTTCTTCGGGATCTGATATAGATATTCGTGCAGAACTTCCAGGAATTATTGAGAAAATATATATTTCAATTGGTGATTCCGTTACCAAAGGACAAGTTTTGGCAACATTTCAAAAAAGAAATGATGCGACGCAAATCTCCTATGAAAATCTCTTGCAACAACTTGCCGTTGCTCGAATACAATCAGCCGCTTCTGTTCAATCTGCTGAAACGGCTCTGAAAAACGCAAAAAATAATCAAGAACACACTGAATCCAGCGAAGCGCAAAACTATTCTCGTACCTTTGACTTGCTCAAAACGCAGGCCAAAAATGCAGAAAGTGTGTTTCGAAATATTATTGATTGGGCAGACACCAGACTCATGGTTTCTTCTTCTGCAAAAGCAAATGCCAATTACGAAGCGCAACAAATTGGGCAAAATAATACGATTCTTCGTCAGAAACTCAAAAACGATCTCGAATCACTTTTACGAGAAAGAGAAATTCTCGACGCTCAGTACATTCCCAAAAATATATCTGATGAAGACGTTCTTCGTCTTGCCGGCGAACGACTCCACCTTCTTCGTGAAACACAGGATCTTACGCGATCCTTTAATGCCCTCGTACAAAATACTCCCGTAACCTCCTCTTTCCCCTCTGTCAGTAAGGCGGGATATGAAAAGGAGGCAACGAATTTTGTGGCAAGCATCGATAGTTCTCTTCTCTCTCTCGAGAGCCAAATTGAATCGGCAAAATCAGAACAGGGACGGAATCGCCTTTCTCTTTCTGGAGTAAATAATGCCGTGCAACAAGCAGAATCTGCCCTTGCTGTAGCAAAAGCTCAGGCTCAGTCACAAATAACTCAGCTAGAAACGCAGGTACGACTCGCGAGAAGTTCACAAGAGGATCTTATTGTGCGGGCTCCTTTTGACGGAACGATCACCAATGCGACAATTTTGGAATACGATCAAGTAAGTGTTGGATCAACTTTATTTTCAATGGTTGGGGCAGACATTAGCCCCAAAATAAACGCCACCATAACATACGATGAACTTTCTCGACTTCAAACAAATCCGGAAACTATTTCTGCCAAAAGTGAAAATGGCGATATTCTTCCACTTCCGGTATTTAAAATGAGTGGAAAAATCGATCCGGTTACTCAAAAACTTCAAGTAGAATTTCCTCTTTCTGAAGTCCCCGAAGGACTTCTTGTGGGATCTTTTGTCAAAATATTGCTTCCGATCGAGGGAACCATTTCAAATTTATTGCCCATCTCCGCTATTTCATTTGAACCCGGAGGAGCAGAAGTATTGATTGTAAAAAATGGAATCGGAGAACGACAAACGGTAATGATTGGAAACATTATTTCAAATGCCGTGGAGATTGAAGATGGACTAGAAGTCGGAACTCGCGTAGTACGCTATCGAACGAGAGCACATGCCGGAGAAAAACTAGCAATTCGTAACGAATGAAAGAACATCTTTCTGAATTCTGGACCTTTTTTATTACCCGATTTCGGGTAACATTATTGGCCATTCTCTTTGTCCTCACAGCGGGACTCTATTCCTATAATACGATCGCGCGCGAAACCGAGCCCACAGTAGATATCCCCATGGCGACGATAACCACTGTTTGGCCAGGAGCTTCGGCTGTTGATGTCGAGAAGCTGGTAACAAATAAACTCGAGACGGAAATAAAAAGTCTTGATAATGTAAAAGAATATGCCTCTTCGTCTTTTTCTGGAATTTCTGTAATTAGTGTTGAATTTGATGTAGAGAGCGATAAACAAGTGAATATCCAAAAATTGCGAGACAAAATAAGTGATGCAAAATCCAAACTCCCGGGGACTCTCCCCGATGATCCATCGGTATCTGAAGTTTCTCTTTCGGATGTCGCTGTGTTGAATATA
Organism: Candidatus Altimarinota bacterium; assembly: GCA_018401175.1. Lineage (GTDB taxonomy): Bacteria > Patescibacteriota > Gracilibacteria > UBA4473 > UBA4473 > M50B91. Next base: position 3,462 of record JAGYLK010000036.1, on the reverse strand, counting down.
GCTATTTCTGGCGATTTTTCATGGTCAGAACTGAAGCGATTTGCGGAAATTTTGGAAGACGAGTTCTCGGGAATGCAGAACGTAAAAGACGTAACGCTTGAGGGCATCCCCAAGGATGAAGTACATATTTCTCTTTCTCCAAACGCACTTGATGCTCTTGGAATAAGCGTTGCAGAAGTACTACAAGCTGTTCGCGCTGGGCACAAGGACATGCCACTGGGAATAATGGAGATTGATGGTCAAACCGTGGAGATTGCCGCTCGTGCAGAATACGAAGACGCACAAGATATTGCTGCCGTCCCGATAACGGTTAAAAATGGATCTTCTTTGACGGTCGGAGATGTGGGAGAAGTTCGCCGAGAATTTGAAGCATTTGAAATTGAAACCTATTTCCAAAACGAAACAGGTATTGCGCCTTCGGTAAAAATTGAAGTTACCAAATCGGCAGAATCGGGAAATGTTTTGGTCATGGTAGAAAACATCCTCAATCGAATAGAGGAGCTCAAGGCACAAGAAGTAATTCCTCGTTCTTTGAACACAGCCGTAACATATAATCGTGCAAACGAAATTCGAGACAGTCTCAATACCCTCCTCGTGAGCGGAGGACAAACCGTCGTTTTAATTATGCTTGTTATGTTTCTCTTTGTTGGATGGAGAGAGTCTCTCCTCGCATCAATAGTAATTCCCCTGTCAATGCTTTCGGCAGTAATAGTAATGCAAACAACAGGGGGCACCTTTAATGGGATTTCTCTCTTTGCTCTCGTCTTGGGATTGGGACTTTTGGTCGATAATGCCATCGTGATTGTCGAGGGGATGTCTGATGCTATCAATGAAAAGAAAATGTCTCCGGAGGAGGCGGCAGAGTATACACTTCAAACATTTCGTTGGCCGCTTATCGCCGGAACAGCCACTACCGTATGTGCCTTTTTACCAATGATTTTCTTGATTAGTGGCGTAATGGGAGATTATATTGCCGTAATTCCAAATACCGTAAACGCCATTTTGATTTCTGCATTATTTATTGCTCTCTGGCTCTTGCCTTCTGTGGGAGTTCAATTTTTGAAGGCTTTTCCGCCCAAAAAACATACCGAAAGAAAGGGACTCAAGCTTGTCCAAAACTGGTATGTACGAAATATGAAAAAGATATTGGCAAAAAAACGATATATTTGGGGAATATTAGGCACTTCGTTTGTTGCCCTATTCTTGTCTCTGGGGCTTGTGATATCCAAGCAAGTTCCCGTAGAAGTATTCCCGTCTTCGGATATGCCATTTTTTACGGCTGATTTTGAATTTCCCACAGGAACAGATATCGCGGAAACCAAAGCCCTTATTGAGCCCATTTCCCAAAAATTACGTCCTTTTCTTGGAGCGCAAGCTGACGGAGAAATGTGGATCAAGAGTTTTGTGTTTACTGCTGGGAAATCTCAAGGATGGAACCATCGTGGAAATGCAAGTCTCTCAGAAAGTAATGTTCTTGGGCTTGGGATATATTTAACCGACGTAAATGATCGAGCAATAAAATCATATGATATTCTCCCCTTGGTGCGAGATGCCGTTTCTCCAGTAATTCCAAAACACGTAAAGGCAACTTTCTCTGAACTAAAGGCGGGTCCCCCAACGGGAGATGCAGCCCTTTCTGTTCGCCTTATCGGACCAGACTATGAGCATCTCGAAGAGCTCTCTCGTCAACTCCAGATGGAAATCAAAGCCATAGAAGGTCCAATAAATGTTCAAGATAACAGTGCCGATCGAACCTTTCAGGTTACCTGGACCTTTGATCGAGACGTACTCGCTCGATTTGGACTTAGCCCGGCAACGGTAATGGAAACACTCCGGACGGGAGTAAACGGAACGACTGCTGTAAAAATAACCGAAGGAGATGAAGAAATTGATGTTGTTGCCCGAATAAATTGGGCAGGAGATAGATCATGGGACAACCCAAAATCATTAGACGTTCTCAATCAAATCTCTATCAAAACTCCTGCTGGGGGATTTGTAACCTTTTCCCAGATTGCAACATCCAAACTAACTTCCGAAGTATCGCTTTTGCGACATCTAAATGGACTCAGGACCCTCACTGTGTTGGCCGATATGAAGGATGGAATTCCAGTCTCTGTTATTCAAAAAGATATTGACCAGGCAATAAAAAAATTAAACCGTTTCCCTGGGGAAATCGTAGAAATGGGGGGAGATAGCGAAGAAGGAGATCGCCTCATGGGAGAAATGAGTGTTGCAATGGCAGTAGCCGTTCTCCTTGTTCTCGTCATTCTTGTGACCCAATTTAATTCTTATTGGCAATCCTTCACAACACTTCTCCTCGTTCCTCTCTCTCTCACGGGAGTATTTGTGGGATTTTGGCTTCATGGTCTCACTGTTTCATTTCCTACGATGATTGGAATTGTTTCTCTGGCGGGAATTATTGTAAACGATGCCATTGTACTCATTGATCATATCAATAAAAATATGAGACATCACGAATTGCCCTGGCGCGAAGCCTACATAGAGGCTGGGAAAAGTCGCTTGCAACCAATTTTTCTTACCTCTATCACCACCGTGGTGGGACTCTTGCCCCTTTCTCTTTCAGATGAAATGTGGGCGGGGCTCGGATTTGCGATCATCTACGGAATGTCTCTTTCTACGATTTTGACGCTCCTTTTGGTTCCTTGTTTTCTTGGAGCTGGGCAAATTGTTGGAGATTGGACTCGGCAAAATTGGAGACGATTTATGTGCTGGATGACGTGCTAAAAAAATCTTGATTTTCATTTCCAACAAGAGATAATCCGGGCGTCTTATTTGTTAACTCTTCATCCTCTATAAATAGTATTTTGGCATCGTTTTAAATTTTTACACTCTTTGTGAAAATTTTTTCCCTTTTTGCTAATTTCAAACAAATGTATAGTACTTGTGATTGCGGCTGTGATTGCAAAAAATGCAAAGAATGTCGAAAGCCTTACTGTGAATGTGAATGCGATCTCGACACATCAAATCCTGAAGAAGAACGAGACTTCGAATGGTAGAAATAAGAAAAGGCCCTGCGAAAGCAGGGCTTTTTTAAAATACATAAAATAACGGCTATGCCCGTCAAAGATCAGCGAGCGAAAACTGGAGCCGCCATTGGGAATTGAACCCAAGACCCCATCCTTACCATGGATGTGCTCTACCGCTGAGCTATGGCGGCTCAACGAGAAGGATTGTAGCGAGAAATTTTTTATTGGCAAGCCCTTGAAAAAGAAGCTCTTAAACTTTTGGACTTTTAGACTTTTTAACTTCCCAAAAATTGCTACACTCCAAACGATGAAACGAAAAATCCTCGTTACAGGCGGAGCTGGATTCATTGGGTCAAACTTCATCCACCACGCCCTCGAACATACTGAATGGGAGATTGTAAACCTCGATCTCCTCACCTATGCTGGGAATTTAGAGAACTTGAAAACGATAGAAATGAATCCCCGATATACATTT
>JAGYLK010000035.1 GCA_018401175.1 Candidatus Altimarinota bacterium | reverse complement strand
AATCTGCCACAATTCCAGCGATGAAAATAGTACAAGTTATCGACCTTCTTCGACACCAATTAGTACGACTTGCCACCGAAGAAGATTTCGCCGTACACGATTATGTGTTACTCAAAAATGACCACGACAAACTCGTCGGGCAAGTGGTTTCCAAATCACGAGAGGTCTCCGGCGCCAAGGCTGACGAGGGATACGAATTAATTGAAAAACTCGAAGAAAAAGACATAGCAAAATATAAAGAATTCCAAAAAGGAGAATCTGAACGCGTAGAAATAGCAAAGCAATGTGCCGAAGAATTAAACCTTCCCATGCGCTTTTTTGCTTCTCGCAGTGATTTAGGAGGAAATACCTTTTCCTTCTTTTTTACCTCTGAAGAAAAGGTAGATTTCCGAGATTTACTAAAAATGTTGCCCAAAAAGGTAGATGCACGAATTCATCTCCAACGAGTAGGAGCTCGAGATAGAGCAAAAATACTCGGAGGATTTGGACGCTGCGGAAGACCCACTTGCTGCTCTACGTTCAAAGTAGAACTCGAATCAGTTCCTCTCGATGCCGCTCGTGATCAAAATCTCCTAACTCGAGACAACGACAAACTTTTTGGCTTATGTGGAAAACTCAAATGCTGTTTGCTCTATGAAGTGGGACTCTACCGTGAATTGAGACGGAATCTTCCCCATATCAAACAAGCCGTCACCGTAGAAGGAAAATCTGCACGCGTTATGGGACTCGATATTTTAAATCAAAAAGTAAAAGTTCTGTTTGATGAAACGGATGTGTTTGATGTATTTGATATTGATCAAGTGCAAAAAAAATTCAGTCCCCAAAAAACAGCACCTCAGAATAAACCTGAAAATCCTTCTGTTTCCGAAGAATCAGAAATTTCATAAATTTTCTCATACATGAACCACTCGCTCTCGCCACTCGATGGACGATACGCAACAAAAGTTGCTCTCCTCGCTCCGGTATTTTCTGAATATGGACTTATGCGAGCGCGAACAGAAGTGGAAGTCGAATGGCTTTTATTTTTGGCAGACAAAAATATTGCTCCAGAACTTTCCAAATCGGCGCGAAAAAAATTAGAAACGGTCGTCGAAAAATTTAATGAAAAATCGTATGCCGAAATCAAAAAAATTGAAGCAAAAACAAATCATGATGTAAAAGCTGTCGAACTCTTTTTGCGAAAATATACACCAAAATCACACTGGAGTTGGATTCATTTCGGATGTACGAGCGAAGACATCAATTCTTGCGCCTATGGAATCGTATTACACGAAGGAATGTGTGTCATCAAACCAGAAATTGAAAAGGTGATACACGATCTGAAAAAAAAATCTCGCCAATGGAAAGCCGTACCAATGCTCTCCCGCACTCATGGACAAACCGCAACTCCCACAACCGTTGGACACGAATTTTGTGTATTTGCCATTCGAGCAGAACGTATCTTGGAATCAATGAAAATGGTTCCTATCTGGGGAAAATTCGCCGGAGCAACAGGAAATTTTGCAGCACACACGGCCGCTTTCCCTGGAAAAAACTGGCCACAACTCAGCCAGGAGTTTGTAGAAAAACGACTCGAACTCGAATGGAACGGAATGACAACTCAGATAGAATCACACGATGGACAAGCAGCGTTATTGAACGAATTTTCTCAACTTTCAACCGTATTGATTGATCTCTGTCGTGATGTTTGGGGATATATTTCTCTCGGATATTTTGGACAAAAGGTAATCGCCGGAGAAGTCGGAAGCTCAACCATGCCACACAAAGTAAATCCGATTGATTTTGAAAATGCGGAAGGAAACTTGAAACTCACAAGGGGAATCGCACGAACTCTTGCCGATGAATTGCCAATTAGTCGATGGCAACGGGACTTAACAGACTCAACACTTCAACGAAATTTGGGACTTGTCTTTGGTCATTTTGGACTCGCGCTTGCGAGTTTGCAGAAGGGACTGGGGAAGTTAGAATTGAAAAAAGAAGTGCTCAAGGAGGATTTGAAAAACGCGCCAGAGGTTTTGACCGAAGCGGTGCAAACGGTTTTACGCGCTCATGGACATGCCGATGCGTATGATCAATTGAAAAAGTTTTCCCGTGGACACGCCTTAAC
>JAGYLK010000034.1 GCA_018401175.1 Candidatus Altimarinota bacterium | reverse complement strand
ATTTAATGATCCATCTTCATTTAAAAGATTCGTTTCATAGACAGTTCCCGTATAGTAGTCGAGTCCACGAGCTATTCCAAAGTCGCAATAAAATTTTGATCTATCTATCTTTAAGCTTTGTGTTAAAAAGTTAACAACCGTCTCAAGCTCTTGTACTCCTTCGGCACATAGTGAATGTAGCCCGCCAATCTTTCTGATCTCCATCCAATACGTATCCCAGTCATTATTTGGGACAGCCTTCGCCGCGCTTTCTGACTTCATAAAGTGCATCAAATCAGAAATTAATTTTATTTTTTCTGGTGCAGGATTCAATCCAGATAGCATTTGTTGAAATTTTTCTTCTCCTATTTTTTCTCTTTCATCACATACTTCTAAAAACTTTTTTTCATCAATTTTCATTGCTCGCGCCTGCCCCATTAAAATCTTTCTATTATTAATTCTCACCACAAACTTCTGCTCGGGCATCAATTTCTCAAAAATCTGCGCGATAATCGCCACCATCTGCGCATCATTCGCAAGGCTCAAACTTTCACTCCCAATCACATCAATATCACACTGATCAAACTGTCGAAATCGTCCCTTTTGCGCGCGTTCTCCCCGCATCACCGGTCCAATTACACTTCGACGAAACGGAAACGCGAGTTCGTTGAAATGACGGGCAACATAGAGCGCCAATGGAACCGTGTGATCAAAACGAATCGCACGAATATCTTTGTCCTGATCAACTGCTTCTTCGCGTCGCAAACGGTCCAACACGTAGATTTCTTTTGGATTTCCACCCTTGGCTTCAAAATTTTCCGAACGTTCCACGAGTGGCGTTTCGAGCATTGGAAATCCGTTTGCTTCAAAAATTTCTGCGATTGTTTTTTTCCAATGCTGAATAACTCGCTGCTGAGCAGGGGAGAATTCAGGAAATCCACTCGGTGTCGATGTGTTGAGTTTTGCCATCGGTGAGATTGTAGCAGAGACTCCTTTCGTCTGTCATCTTGAACTTGTTTCGGAATCATCAGATTAGATTCTGAAATAAATTCAGAATGACAAAAGGGAAAATAAAAAAAGTTTGACAAAAGCACTTTATCCAAATAAAGTGCAGACGCAAATGAAAAATAACCTAGCCGTTCGCAATCTCCTTCAAGCATTCCTCCTTCTCAAAAATGAGGACGAGGCAGCGCGATTTTTGGGCGATCTTTTGACAGAAGAAGAACTTCGAGAATTTTCACGTCGATGGGAGGTGGCGCAGCTTTTGGCGCAGAAAGTTTCCTATGTGAATATTGGAAAGCAAACGCAGATGAGTTCGACGACCATTGCGCGTATTTCCAAATTTCTTACGGGACAATTTGGTGGGTATCAGCTTATTCTCAATCGATTGCATCATCATTCTCATTCGGTTTCGCCGGTGGGATCTGACGCATAGATTTTCAATAAAATTCATGAACAGTTCTGACTGGCGAAGCTGGTCTTTTGTTTTTTGAGTCCTACAAATACGGGATCTCGAGGAACTTTTAATGTGTTGTGTTCTTTGAAATATCGGCACGGAAGAAATAAAAATTTATTGTTACACTTTTTAAATACTAAAAATCATGGAAAAGAAAATTGAAAAAAGTAGTGTCAGTCGGATTTTGTATGAACTACAGAAACTCCAACAAAAAGAGGACTATTTGAAGACATGGAAGAACTTTCCCGGGAATGTGCGCACAGATAAAGTGCTAAGAGTTTACTTTCGGCTTCTAGCCTCACAAGTTAAAGCCATTGCCTTCGCAGAAAACGATCCCGGTGGGCCTGTAAACATTCCTACTTGGAGCAGAATTTCTCCATCAGGAAAAACTGATTCCGAAACGATAAGATTTGAAAAATGTATTTCTGATAATTCAAATCTTTTTTACACTCTCACAAGGGGATTGGTACCAACCGAATGGAAAATTCTCATCCATTCTTTGTTTGCACTCTTTCCAAAATATCTCGTGGCTGTTTGGCAGTATGATGATTCAATCTTGATCAACGAACTCTTTTTGAGGGAATTAAATCCAAGTTTTGTCGAGTCGGGTCTCACAAAAGTTTTCCAAATCCAAATCAAAGGAGAGGAATCTTTGCAACACGAATTCGAGACCGAAGAAGCGCTGGCTCAAAAAGAACGGGAAGAAAGAAAAAACTGTAATACTTCCGACTATCATTTTGGTGGAATTCACTAAAATAAGAACTCAACACTTAATCCTCTGCAATCTACGGATACGCAGGGGATTTTTTTGCCTTATAAAAATTCTCCTTCTTCAAGAAAATCATTCTCCCAATCAAGAGAAACAGAAAGAGCTTGTTGTAACTCTTTCCAATATGTTTTTTCTAACACCCCAATCTGTTTCACAAAAAAGCGTTTATCAACCGTGAATAGTTGACTCCCGAGTGCACGAGAAGGATGAGAAAGTCCGTTTTTCTTAGAAGGAGTAATAAAAAATTCACTGGGAAATATTTTTCTAACAGTAGTTGTGAGAGGGATAACAACAACGGTTGGCCCATGAGAATTAAATAAATTGCTTTGAACGATTATACAAGGCCTTGTGCCGGCTTGAGCATGTCCCTTCTTGGGATCCAGATCAACGTGCCATATCTCAAATTTTCTCATGCTATGAGAGAATGAGATTGTATGGTTTGAAAATCCTTCTGTATGTTCTGATATTCATCTTTTCTTTCTTCAAATCCCTCGATAACAGATTTCTTTAGTTGTTCTTTTTGATACAGGTGAAGCCCCATTTCAATTATTTTATTGCGGGACATTTTTTTTCGTTTTGATTCTTGTAATAAAAACAGGTGCATTGTCTGAGAAAGTGTTGTTGTAATGGGAGGCATTATTTTGTTGTATAAATCGTATG
>JAGYLK010000033.1 GCA_018401175.1 Candidatus Altimarinota bacterium | reverse complement strand
GAACTAAATCCAACTGCCCAGTCGCATTTCTCTTTTATTATTTCAAATACTTTACGGCGTTGTGCGTCAGTGAGTTTTTTGCTGTCGCTTAATTTTGTCACGGGAAATCCGTCAGATAAAATAACCGCTCCGGCAACAATTGGGCCGGCGAGTGCGCCGCGTCCAGCTTCGTCGATTCCGGCGAGATTGAGCATAGAGTTTTGAGAAATGAAACTTCAAACTTCAAGTATCAAACTACAAATTTGGAATTGTTTTGCAATTTGGAATTTCAAACAGAAGGCGCGAATTCGAATTCGCGCCTTCTCATATGTTTTCAATATGTATAAGATTATACGCGTCCTCTCAATTTCATTGCCGTAACAATTCGTTCCACCCCAAGCACAAATGCTGCTGCTCGGTAGGAAATTTTGTATTGTTCTTTGACCTTCATGAGATCATCAAATGCGTTCGTCATCACTTTTTTCAATTTGGTAATCACGTAATCTTCTTCCCACACATCGCCACTTCTGTTCTGCACCCATTCAAAATAAGAAACAGTTACTCCTCCCGCATTTGCGAGAATATCCGGAATTACATCGATTCCTTTTTTATCCAAAATTGCGTCTGCTTCTGGTGTAACTGGACCATTCGCGAGTTCGAGAATGAGTTTTGCTTTGATATTATTCGCATTATCTGCGTGGACAACGCCGTCGAGTGCTGCGAGGACGAGTACGTCTACTTTGAGTTCCAAGAGTTCCTCATTGGAAACAATTTTCACATTTTCGCGTTTCATTTTTTCCATGTCACAGCTTGCTCCTTCACAAAAATTTCCTCGGAGTGACCCGAACTCTTTTTTCCAACTACTCAATGTTGCAACATCAAACGAGTAACTATCACAATCACAGACAACACCTCCTTTGGAATCTGAGGCGGCGACGACTTTGAATCCAGCTCGGTGGGCAATTTCTGCAAAATACGCTCCAGCATTTCCAAATCCTTGAACAGCGACGGTTGTTTCATGTGGTTTTTTCCCGGTGCGTTCCAAATACTGTTGGAGCACAAAGAATCCTCCTTGGCTCGTGGCGTAGGATCGTCCGAGGGATCCGCCGAGTTCGAGTGGTTTTCCCGTAATTACTCCAGGAGATTGATATCCCAATACTTTTTCATGTTCGTCGAGCATCCACGCCATGATTTGTGGTGTTGTATAGACATCCGGTGCGGGTACGTCTTTGTGTACTCCAAAAATTCCTTTTTCTGTTCCCCATCGAAAATAAGCGCGGCTCATACGTTCGAGTTCACTTGGAGAAAGTTTTTTGGGATC
>JAGYLK010000032.1 GCA_018401175.1 Candidatus Altimarinota bacterium | reverse complement strand
TCCAAGAAAGTGTTCTTGAATCATTTCTTCAATACGTTCTCTTGAAGGAATTGTGCCATCAAAAGGTATATCTGTGATTTCTGACTCGGGATCAAGCGTAGGAGAATTTTTCCCCAGTAAAATGGTCGCCGTGTAAGTTTTCTTCGCTTTCTCAAGAAACGGAATCAACCGAGTAGCCTTTCCCACTGCTACAATCAAAAGTCCTGTCGCAAAGGGATCTAATGTCCCTGTGTGTCCCACTTTTCTCGTGTTTACAATTTTTCGCATTCGCGCACAGACGTCGAAACTTGTCCAATCTTTTGGTTTGTCCACGAGATAAAATCCATCAAAATTCATTGCACGGATTGTGCATTAAAGAGTTAAAAAGTCAAAAAGAGGAAAAGTCAAAAAGTCATTTTTAATAACTTTTCAAGAATAGAACTTTTCAACTTAAAACTTTTAAACTTTTTAACAAAACTAAAAAATTGACAAAGAGACCAAAACTCATACTATTCGCCTGCTTTGCTCCTTCGGGGGCCGGAAACTTTATTTCTTAACCGTCCAAAAAGCATGAAAAAATATGAGTTAATGGCGATTATCGTCAACAACGTGGATGAGAAGGTGGCACAAGATGTCGTCAAATCTTCAATTCTCAACCGCGTCGCCGAATTCGGCGGAAAAACAACATTTGAAGATTTTTGGGGTGCACGAGGATTTGCGTACATAATTCATGGTCAAAAATGGGGATACTATTTTGTCTGCCAATTTGAAATGGAGGGAGTGAATATTACAAAATTAGAGCGAGAATTAAATATCGATAATAAAATTGTTCGATTCCTTATCACGAGTGTCGAGGCTAAATCTCCTGCTCCAGAAAAGTACGAAGCCTTGAAAGCTCGTTCAGAAGCAGCAAAAAAGAAAAAAGAAGTTTCCGAACAACAATCTCCAGAGAGCGAGATATCTGCTGAAAAAGAAATACCGCCAAGAGACGCCGTCGATAAAAAATTCGATCAGATAATGGATGACGCATCTGCAGAACTTTAATTTTAATCCCCTTTTCCTATGACTACTATTAAACGTAAAAAATTCATTTGTACTTTCTGTAAGGGAGATGTACATCAAATCGATTACAAAGATGCACAATTGCTTTCTCAATTTGTCACTTATTATCGTTCAATTCAAAATCGATTTCATACAGGAGTGTGTCTTAAGCATCAGAAATCACTTGCCGTTGCTATCAAGCGCGCACGAACAATGGGGCTCTTGCCGTTTGTGAGACACGAAAAGTAGTTTCTGCTCATAAAAAGTTTTATAAAAACACGATGTTCCTCAAGAGTCATCGTGTTTTTTTTGTCTATATAATTGATTTTTCATTAGAATTACTGTAAAATACACAGAAATTCAAATATATAAAAATGGAAATTCCAAATATTCCCGGGCAAACACCTGCTACTACACCTGAGCCAGAAACGTCTCCGGTCTCTTCTGAGCAGACAGTTCCTCCATCCTCTCAATTGCCTCCTGATGAAGCACAAGAGAAGAAAGAAGTATTAAAAAATGAAACTTCTGGTGAAATCTCTCCTGCGGAAAAAGAGCTTTTTCCCAAAAAGAAGTCGCTTATCCCTTCTTCTATTCTTACAAAAGAGGCCAAGAAACAACTCGTTTTGGAAAAAAAAGAAACATTACGACAAGTACAATTGCTCAAACAAATTACTTTTCTCCTTCTTTTCCTCTCAATTGGATGGTTTTTATGGCTTCAAATGAATTTATCAGAAACAAATGCCATTCTCTCTCTCGTGGGAGTAAAAGAAAACATGGGACAAGAAATAAAAAGTCTTAAAAGAGAAAAAACACAAGTAAATCTTGAAGAGAAAAAAGTAGAAAAAGAAACAGATAAGTTACAGAAACAACTCGAAGAAGGAATTTATACGCTTCATTCAGAAGAAGTTCAGCATATCCGTTCAGAACAGATACAATGGTTTGATGAAGTGGATGAAAATGGAGAAATATTATTCGGTCTTGCCGGAGCTATTCCACGAATGCAAGAATATTTCAATAGTCGTTCTTATAGCGATCCAAATCAGATATTATCAGGAAAACATAGTGATATTGAGATTGAAAATCTCCAAATATCTCGTGAGGGACTGAGTTTTTCAGTTGTTGCCTCTCAGATACTCGGGAAAGTATTCTTCTTAAATATAGAATTTATCGAAATGGTAAATTCTTTTCCTTTTTTAAAGAATGGAACTATTACTCAATTTGCTCGACAAAAAAATGCGGATGAGGACGATTCTATGCGTTTTAGCGTACGCCTTGATAGACAACTTCCGGGCGAAGAAGATCCGCATGATGCTCGATTTGTAGAATATACTTCATGGCTTAATTCACAACCTTCTCCAACAATTTCACAATGAATTCTTTTTCTTCTCATACCGGTATAAAAAAATTTATCCCTTGGATAATCCTACTCTTCCTTGTTCTTCTTTTTGACATTGTAAAAGTTCTTCCTCGGACAAATGAATGGTTTTCTGTAAAAAAGGAAATAAATGCTATTTCTCAAAGTATCGAAGAAAGAAAATCTAATCAAGATGAGGCAAAAAAGGGATTGGACACACTGAAAATGAGGTTTGAAAATGAGGCAAAAAACTACATTCTCGAAGAATCACAAATTTTTCCAGAACATTTTGACGCCTATGAAGTTTCTAAAATATTAGAAATTTTTTCTATTCAGCATTCTTTATTAAGTGTTGACTCTGGACTTCGTCTGGAACGGATTTCGTTCTCCGGTGGAGGAAAAGGAAAAACGGAAGACGGATTTCTTCAATCAAAGGTAAACCTTGAATTCCTTTGTACAGAAGATACCTTAAAACGAGTCATAAAATATCTTCAATCAGGAGAACTTCCTGATAACTATAAAGATAATCCGTCTCTTGACGCACGAGATATTGATTATCTACGCTCACACAAACTTCCTTTGGCTCACATTGAGTCTATTCGGATAAATCAAGCATCCTCTGATACTCCTTTCAAAAAGGTGTCTCTCGATGTGTCATTTTTTTCTCAACAATAATCCATGCCAAAAGCATATATCAAAGAATTGCAAGACTGTATTGTTTCAGGAAACGTTCCTCAAATAATCGAGCTGACTCTCAAAATAGCACTTGATGCAGGGGCCTCTGATGTACATATCGAACCAGGAAAAAACATGGTTCGGATTCGAATTCGTATCGATGGTATTCTTCAAGTAATAGTCGAATATCCCCTTAATCTTCACTCAGGAGTGGTATCAAAATTGAAGATCATGTCAAATCTAAAAATAGATGAGACTCGTGTACCACAGGATGGAAGAATTAATACGTATATCGGCCCTGTCGAAGTAGATCTTCGTACTTCTACGCTTCCTACTCCTAATGGAGAAAAAGTAGTAATGCGTATTCTGGATAAATCAAAAAAAATTCCCGAGCTCGCGCAGCTAGGAATTGTGGGACATAATTATAAACTATTTGAAGAAGCTATTTCAGAACCGAATGGTATTATTCTTACTTCTGGACCAACGGGTTCAGGAAAAACAACGACGATGTACTCTGCTATGGGAGTGTTAAATCGTCCTGAAGTAAACATTATGACATTTGAAGATCCGATTGAGAATCAAATGGAAGGATTAAACCAAAGTCAGGTGCGATCAGATATTGGATATACTTTTGCCAATGGTCTTCGTACGGCGCTTCGTCAAGATCCAGATATCATAATGGTGGGAGAGATTCGAGATAAAGAAACAATTGATATTGCCATTGAAGCTTCGTTGACAGGACACTTAGTTCTCTCCACTATTCATACGAATTCTGCGATTGAAACGATTACTCGTATATTAAATATGAAGGTGCCAGACTTCTTGTTAACTGCATCAATCAATCTTATTATGGCACAACGTCTTGCACGAAGATTGTGTACAAAATGTCGCATCCCTCAACCTATTAGTATGGATGCTCAAAAACAACTTCAAGACGCCTTCCAGTTCTTTGAACCATATGAGGGATTTGATATGAGTGTTTTAAACGACCCGATTTTTTACGCTCCTAATAAAGGAGGCTGTCCTGAATGTGAAGGAAAAGGATATAAGGGGCGTGTTGGACTGTATGAAGTATTAACCATGTCTGACACACTCAAAAAGGCAATATTAGAGGGAATGCCTTCTTTTGAGCTTAATAAAATGGCACAAAAAGAAGGAATGATTACTCTTGAACAAGACGGACTTATAAAAGCGGCTCAAGGAATTACTTCTTTGGAAGAAGTCTATAAACTCATTAAATAATATGAAACTCCCCAATTTGCCAGCTCAGCCAATAGCGCCTACAGAAAATGATGATGGTATTGTTTTGGATTTAAAACATGAATTTGTTGAGGAAAAAAAGGAAAAAAAAACATCTTTTGCGGCTGGTTTTAATCTCGGAATATTTGATCAGATCAATCAGTGGTTAATCATGCATTCGGTTATAAAATTACAGGATCAACTTATATTTTTTGAATTGCTTGTATCAGTTCTTCATGCCGGAATTCCCGTTGGAGAGTCTCTTCGCTTATTGGAAAAACAGACAGCAAATCCTCGATTGAAAATCGTAATTCATGAGATGGGAAAAGGCATTGATTCGGGAATGAGCCTTGCTGAGACAATGCGAAATCAAGATGGAGTTTTTGATGAAGCAACCTGTTCAATTGTCCAGGCAGGAGAAACTTCCGGAAAATTGAATGAAGTGATGAAAGAACTCGTTACACAATATGAACGAATGAATTTAATCCAAAAGAAAGTGAAGGGTGTTATGACTTATCCGATGGTTGTTGTTGTTGTAATGATTCTTGCTGCTGTCGTTGTATTGCTTTTCGTTATCCCACAACTCATGGAAGTATTTGGAGATATTGAGAGTCTCCCCGTTCCAACAAAAATAATGGTTGCCGCGAGTAATATGCTTCAGCATAGTTGGCATCTCTTATTATTGGGAGTTATTGGAGTTGGCGGTCTTTTCTCCTATTGGAAGAATACACCACAAGGAAACGTTCACTGGACGAACTTTGTTCTTTCGTTCCCTCTTATTGGAGATTTCGTAAAAAAAATGGCCATCAGTAAAGTTATGCGTATTTTTTCATTCCTTATTGCCTCAGGAGTTCCGATTATTCAAGGATTGCGTATTGCTTCACGGGTTTCAAATAATGTTATTTATGAGAAAAAACTGCTTCTTGCTGCAGATGATTTGACTCGTGGTATTGAAATTTCCGAGAATTTTGCTGACGACGAACGACTTTTCCCACAAATGTTGGTAAGCATGATTTCCGTTGGTGAAAAGACAGCTTCTCTGGGAAGTGTTCTTGGGAAAGTTGCTGATTTCTATGATGAAGAATTAAATCGAAGTGTTTCTACTATGTCCAAAATGATGGAGCCTATCATAATGGCGGTTATGGCTGTGGGGGTGGGGAGATCCACCTGGGGCTGAT
>JAGYLK010000031.1 GCA_018401175.1 Candidatus Altimarinota bacterium | reverse complement strand
CAATACTTCCAGGGCATCGTCATCAAAATCTGGCGCGAGAACCACTTCGTTGAAGAAAGAGATTATTTTTTCTGCAACAGCCTTATCGACTTTCTTGTTCAACGCGATAATTCCCCCAAAAGCAGATGTTTTGTCACCATTGTCCCAGCTTCTCTTCCAAGCATCTTCCAGTGTTTCTCCCACGGCGGCACAGCATGGAGTTGCATGTTTGATAATGCAGACGAATGGTTTTTCAAACGAAATAGCAAGTTCGAGCGCTCCAGTTGCATCCTGATAATTGTTATAGGACATGGGTTTTCCGTTGAGTAATTCGGCGTCGACGAGGTTTACTCCTTTTGAAAACGGATCTCGGAGCAAGACGGCTGGTTGATGAGGATTTTCTCCATAACGAAGTCCTCCGACGGGAGTTTTTTTGGCTTGTTCTGCCCAAAATTTCGCAATCAAGAGGTCGTAGTGCGCCGTCATTTCAAATACTTTTGTGGCGAGTTCTTTTCTCGTGGGAAGCGATACCCCACTTGCCGTTTTCAATTCTTCAAGCACGTGTTCATAATCTGCTGGATCAACAATTGGAGCACAGAATTCGTAATTTTTTGCAGCGGCACGAATCATCGATGGTCCGCCAATATCAATTTGTTCTACCTTTTCTTCAAAAGATTTCTCTTTGTCGAGATACGCATTTTTGAAGGGATATAAATTTACAACGACGAGATCGATATTGTCGATGTTGTTTTCTTTGCAAAAATTTTGGTGTTCGGCGTTATTTCTCAAGTTCAAAATTCCGCCAAATACTTGTGGAGTGAGCGTCTTGATTCGGCCCTCAAGTCCTTCTGGAAATCCCGTGAAATCAGCAACTTCAATCATATTTTTTACACCTGCTTCTTGGAGGGTTCGAAAGGTTCCTCCGGTAGAGAGAATACGATATCCGAGTTTTTCTAGTTCAAGAGAAAATTCAACAATTCCTGTTTTATCCGAGACGGAGATGAGTGCGTTTTTCATGAGAGAAGGGATTTAGACCCTGAATGAAGTTACTGAGTGAACTTCGTTTTCAGGATGATATTCGTCAAATTCGCCAAAAGTGTACTTTCTTTTGTATAAAATTCCAGCCAATTTCTCTTCTTTTCGGGAAATTCTGTTGGTGACATTTTCGATACGTGTTATGATCGCCGCACTTTTTAATATTTATAAAAAAATGAAACACACACACTTTCTCGCTCTGTTCCTTTTTGGACTTTTGGCAACCGGAATGGTGCACGCACAGGAAATGGATGGAGATATGCTTATGATGGCAGAGCCAACAATGATGATAATGGAGGAGGAGATGCCTCCCATGGATATGATGATGCGAGACGGGATGGATATGGAAAAAATGACGGGAGAACACGAAGGATGTGCTTTTTCAAAAATGGGGAAAAGGAGTTCGTATGATGGAGATTGTCCAATGAAGAAAATGATGAAGAGTGGATATCATTCTGGAGGATGGAATATTTTGTTTGGGCTTCTTCACGGAATTTGCATGTTGGTATTCTTGTTCTTGGGAGCATTTGTGATTCGCAAGGGATGGCAATTGGCAGGATGTTGTTGTATAGGGAAAACATGTAAGAAATAGGTTCACGTTCAAATAT
>JAGYLK010000030.1 GCA_018401175.1 Candidatus Altimarinota bacterium | reverse complement strand
AATCCCGCAACGCACATGCCAATCCAAAGCCATTGTTTGGTGGTCAATTTCTCCTGATAGAGCCAGTGTCCCATGAGAATGGAGACAAAAATTCCGCCCGTTCCAATTACGTTTGCAATGCCAACGGGTCCCATTGTTACCGCAAGGGCAAAACATCCTGTTCCGATTACCGTTGGAGCAGACACGAGAGCGATTTTGCAAATCTCTGGCAATTTAATTTTCCCAAACGGATTTTTTCCACAAATTATCCACCGTCCGATTCCAAAAATCAATGCCCATATACCAATTATCACTTCCCAAAAATATCCAGCGATGAATGGATCGAGATTTCGTGCGACATCGGACATTTGGACGTAGGAGAGACTAGCGAGAATTGCAGCTACTACAACGAGAAATACGCCTTTTCCACTGCGCGGATCAAGATGACTGAATTGTATTTTTTGGATGGATAAAGCGATTCCACCCAAAACAATGGGAAGAATCCAAAGTAATTCAACGAATGTTGGAGATTCGCGAAACCAGATCCAGCCCAGAAAGAAGACGAATATAGTCGCCCCCACGTTTCTCAGAGCGGTTTTTATTCCTATTGGCAAAAACTTTACACTCCAAAATCCAAGTCCAAGACTTATTGCGCCCGTTAATCCTGCCATCACGAGTTGTGGAATATATTCCGGAATATGTGAAAAATTACTTGGTTCTGCGAGCAGTAATAGCGGGCTCATGGAAATGATGAGCGAGAGATTTCTCACGGTGGCGATGGAAAGTCCATCGTGTTTTCTCACATGATGCGCGATGAGTGTTCCATAAACGGAATACCCGAGCATGGCCGCGACAGAGAGGAAAAAAAACATCATTTCTTCCAATATTTATTTTTTGGAACGGGATGAAAACGCAGCTCAGTATTGCTCAAAACAATTTTTGCTCCGGGTTTTTTATATTCAGGATTTCGTATTATTTTTCCTCGTTGAATCCATCGAAAAAATCTCTCCCAGAGTGATTTTCGGACACGGAATCGTTTTCGTGGTGGACCGAATGTTTTTTCTGGGATTTCATCAAAATCCTCTCCGAACGACTCAATCCATTCTCTATTTTCATCTACAAAATTTGACCATAAATTAAGTGGATCATAGAGCGGAATATTGTGGCAAAAAAGGTTTGCGGCATAGGCATCTTTCTCTTCGATTTCCAGCGAATGATCAGTAAGAAAATGATTTGGGCAAATCTTTTGTGCGTGATGATGTGGTTTTGAGAGTTGTCCGAATATTTTCAAAATGAGAAAAACAAAAAATCGCGCTGTCCAAATCTGTCCTGCTCGAGCAATAATAAGAAAATCGATGTCGGAGGTTTTTTTCGCTTTTCCGCGAGCGATTGATCCAGACAAGAAAATAGCTCGTACACCAGGAAGATGCCCGAGTATCTTTGCCCACAGTTCTGCTTTTTTTAGCAACGATTGATCTATTTCCATTACGCGGTGTAGTGTGACACAATATCAGTTAATAGTTAACAGTTTAGAGTCAATAATTTTTTTGAAGTTTGAAGTTTGAACAGTGTTTATCGTTTTGCAAGTGGTTCGAGAGGATCAATAGGAAGAAGTGTTGTATCAAATATGCTGGCAAGAGCCACATTTTCTTTTTCTGTTCCAAATTCTATATTTCCAAAAACATATTGTTTTATGAAATTGTATTTCGCTTGGAGGAGAGATGAATTTTGGGCGAGTGCGCGGAATTTTTCTCCGTGAAGTCGGTAAAAAAGATAGCTTTCTGCAAAATCTTCAAAACAATCAGTTTGTGCGTATCCAGAAACGAAATCAGTGCGTTTGGAATTTTGTTTTTTGGTCATGGTGGCATTCCAAGAAATTTCATAAAACTTCACACTCAGATCGTCACTCAAAACGGGAGTATTTCCATCTTTGAAATGAGTTCTATTTCCTCTTGTTCCAGTGATTGCGCCAAGGTCCACGATATGTCCCATTTCATGAATAAAAACACTTTGTAGCTCATCAGACGATTCGATGGAACTGATATGGAGAATTATTTTTTTTGCACTTGAAAGTCCCCGTGAAATGTTTGATTCATTTCGGATTTCAAGCGTATTGAGTGCGTCTGTATGCCATTTGGGAAGAGCGAGAATGGTTTCTCGGATTTCCTTTTTTGCAAAAGAAAGGCGAAGTCGATCGGTTTGTGTTTGTTTAAAATTTCTTGCCGCGAAATGTCCGGTCCACGGGAGGGTTGTTTGTATTTGAGAAATAATACGCGGAGCTACCGAGTGAACTGGGGGGCTTGAGAACGATTGGAACGCGAGAAGGAGGGAAAGAATCATGGAACAAAAATCACAAAATACGAGACATATTTGTGTTTTTGTTTTCTTGTTATTGTTCTTTTACTATTTCGTTATAAAAAGTCAAGGGATTTTGAGTAAAAAATTGAGTCACAACTTGCGTAAAACTCGTATCCCGTGCCAAAATGTACAAGAATGAAAAATATAAAGAAACACTCAATTTTTCTGCGACTCACCTTTGGGATTTTTCTCGGAATGTTTCTTTTTGTGTCGGGGACAGTTGGGGCACAAGCGGTTGAGAAATGTTCTACATTGAGTTCTGATCAGGGGGCATGTGAAGCTCGATATGATTGTCGCTGGAATAAAGAATGGACGGAAGAAAATGGAACGTATCATCCTGCAGTATGTGCAGTAGGAGCGGAAGTCTGTCGTTCCATTAATGATCGAGAAACAGTTGATAAACAAGTAATGTGTGAAGAACAGGAGTGTTGGTGGAATGCTGATGCAGGAGTCTGTCGTCCAGTAGTAGGTATGTGTGAAGGGAGGACGTGGGCTGGATGTGCGCTGGATAGTGATTGTCGTTGGCTTGATGGGGAGTGTTTGTTGCGCGCAGATAAACAAAGTGAAAAAGCAGTTCAGGCAATTGAGGGAATTTGCAAAGAAAAAGTTCCTGGTTCGGGGAGAAATGACTTTTGGATTGAGTCTCTTCCCTCTCCCTGTATTCGTCCCGTGACAAATAAGGAAGTACAAAATTTTTGTGAACAGAATGCAGAGAATTTGACTCCTTATGGAAAACGAAAATGTCGGGATGCTGTCGCTCATGTTCTTGCGGCTGGGCAACAAGAATGTCTCGACGAATCGGAAATGAGATATCAGCGAAGTCTCAAAGACGCGGATGCAAGAGAAGAACGGCGAGCAGCCGATGCTGCGTGTCGAGCAAGTGTTGCGGAGGTATATTCAGGTCCTGTTTTTAGTGGAGGGGGCTTGAGAAGTGGTGCGATTTTGGCACATGAGAATCTTACGAAATCTATTTCGCACGAGACAGATTTGAAGGCGTTGGTTCTTGGTTGGACAAAATTTGTACTCGAGTTGGTGGCAATTATAGCGGTGCTCGCGGTTGTGTGGGCTGGGATTTTGTATATTACCGATATGGGTGATGGGGGAAATCAAGAAAAAGCAAAAAAAATACTTATTTGGGTAGCGGTGGGAATTCTTGTGATTCTTGGATCCTATGCGATTGTAAATGCGCTGATGAAAGCAGATTTTGGCTCCAGTCGGGCAGAAATTATTACCTCCTTAGACGCATGAAAAAAATATTCCTTGGTGTTCTTATTCTCTTGAGCGTCTCTGGTGGAGGTGCTGTACATGCGTGGGAAGATTGTAGTAATTACACAGGTGATTTAAGACAACAATGTGAAGATGATACAAATGGACGCAATTTTGTTGAAGAAATTACGGTGAATCTGGCAGGAGCATTGCGAGATGTTGAAGAATTTAATCTGCGTATGCAGTATTATTTACGTCCATATGTGGAGGCGGATTTGAGTTTTTCTCAATGGAGAGAGTTATATGGATATAGTTCCTTTGGGATGGGGCCGATTCCCACGGGTTCTTTTGAGCTTCCGGATGCGGGTTATTTTGGAGAAATTGGTGCGAACACCGATCTGAGGGCATTTATTTTAAATGTTCTGAACTGGGTATTGAGTTTTCTTGGTATTATTGCCATAGCAGTAATTATTT
>JAGYLK010000029.1 GCA_018401175.1 Candidatus Altimarinota bacterium | reverse complement strand
ATACCCAATCATGTTTCGTGTTTTATAATCTCTATTGTGAACCCGGAATGATGGAGTGCGATGAACTCTATGATTATTATCTCAAATATTGTGAAGAGCACCATCGCCGCAAGGAAACGTTAACTACATTTACCCGATTATTGAAAAGCATGGGTGTGAACAAGGCGCGGGAATGGAATGAAGAGGATAATTCGCAGTATTGGTTTTACACGTGCCGATATAACTCCGCGTTGACCCAAGAGCATCTGAATCGCGATGGAACATTAAACGTAGATCATATTCTCGAGAACGCAAAATAAAAGAAAAAAAATTAATTTTTTATTACTTTTTCGTATGTGTGTCCTGCGATGGTGATGGTTGTATCTGTCTCAGAATATGCGCCCGTACTGCGACGCGAATCAACTCGCTGCGGCTCGCAAAGATGTGGCCGACGTACTGCTCGATTTCGTTTAACACACACTTTGGGAGATTGCTCGTGATGATCTGCATGTCGTTCGTTATGTTTTTGATTTGTTTCATATAATAGCCTCCATTTCGTTCGTTCTTGTTTTAAAAAAATAATAATCGCATCGCGGACAAAATCCGAGCGATTTGGGAAATTATGGTCAATCCATGCGACGTATTGGCGGGGAAGATAGATGGATGTGATTTGTTTTTTTGTTTGGGCCGCGTTGGGGGGATTATTCCGCAAAGTCATGCCGACTCCTCCAGTTTCTGTATTCGTTCATGCAGATTTTTAAGCGCGTGGGCTAAGGCTTTATCATAAACCGAACAACCCGATTCTAATAATCCGATCTCGTTCTCTAATTCCTCGTTCGTAAAGGCTCTCATAATGACTCCTCCAGTTTTTGTCCACAGTACGGACAGAATTTAAAATCTTCTTGCAATCCAAACCATTTTTTGGTCGAACAATACGGACAGCGATAGACCCACGGATAAGGTTCGGCGCCTTCTTCAGTCCATATCATGGTGCTTCCTCCAGTTTCCGACTCTTTTGTCTATTTTCTTCATTTGTATTCCTCCTTGAAAAATAATTTCAAAAAATTCCTGGCACGTCTTACATTGATACGTAATCTCGAAATAGCCATCAGTTAAC
>JAGYLK010000028.1 GCA_018401175.1 Candidatus Altimarinota bacterium | reverse complement strand
GGAACCCCGTGTTTGACGAGGTAAAGACGAGGAGTTGGGGTGGATCAGAAGCTTGATTTGTTTTTGGAAATCACGACGAGTACAGGGCCGAGCTTTTTCTCGTCTGTCGTAACTTTAGCGAAGACTGATGGTTCTTTTTGATTGGCGCAAAAAGAACGAATAAAAAGATTCGAAGATTCTCACTTTCGCGAGAATGACAAATAAACCTCTTAATCGAGAACTTCTTCAAGCTCTTCCCTACGCAAAATATATTTTCCCAAAATATCAAACTCCAGATTTACCTCATCCCCTTCTTTTTTTACACCAAATAATGTTTCTGAAAACGTGTGAGAAATGACGCACACCTCCAACCAATCACGACCACACGCCGCAACCGTCATAGAACATCCATCAATCCCGATTGATCCTTTTTCCACCACTAATGCTGCATTCTCAGGAGAAAAAGAAATTCGAAATCGCCACGCATCACCATCGCGAGAAAGAGACTCGATTTTCCCCACTTCATCAATATGTCCCGTTACAAAGTGTCCCGAATTTCGCGCCCCAATCTGAGCTGATCTTTCCAGATTCACCTTATCCCCAGTTAAAGCCGAACCAAACGTCGTCCGTCGTCGTGACTCCAACATTATTTCTACCGTAAACTCCTTCTTGTTCGCCGTTAAAACGGTAGAACACATCCCCGACAAAGCAATGGATTCTCCCACAGAAAATTGCTCTCCAAACGGATGCGTAATGGTGAACTTATTTCCATCGATCGATTTCACCAATCCCGTTGCCTCTACAATTCCTGTAAACATCGATGAAAGATTACTTTTTAGACTTGAAAAATCAACGTTTTTGAGGTAAAATGATCTGATTTTAAAAAAACAAACCATGAAATCACTCGCTCACTTTTCAGACTTAAGAATAACACCATCTCTTTTCTTGTTCCACGAATCTCCCGAATTTCCACAGAGCGTGGAAAAAACACCAGAAGAAATAAAGAAAGAACAATACGAAAGAGCATTAAAAACAGTTCATGTCGCCTTTGAAGAATATAATAATGAAAACCGAAAAGAAAAAATTACAGCCTTGAAAAAACTCCAGGAAGCCCCGGGGAAAAAAAATTCGAAAGAAATTGCTCTTCTTTTAGAAATGTATGAGCGCGATATTCCAGATGAATATGAATTTTTTACGTTTATTGAGAATGAATCACTCATAGAAACAAAAAAAGGAATGTCTTGGAAAGAACTCGTCCAAGAATCAAATACACTCAACTCTGCAAAAAAAACAGTTCAAGAAAGCAGCATTGATACGCCAAATATTTATAATCTCCTTCAAACAGAACAAAATGTACAGAAAGTAGCACGATATCTCGAATCTCAGTTCGGGGTACTGCAAATGACAGATCAAGTTGGGATTTGGTTTAATACAGAAACAAAACAGACGGAAATTTATTTTCAACGAGACGGACAAGAAAAAAAATCTATTCCCTTCCGAGACATTAAGTAAGCCGCACTTGAGCCTTCTGTAAATCAGCAATAAGCGCTGCGCGTTCCGCCGGCGCTTTTTTCATGAGAAATGAACCCACAACCGCAATATCGACCCCCGCATCAGCAATCTCTGAAATGTTTTCTAAAGTAACGCCCCCATCAATCTCAATCTCGCCTTTGAATCCACGAGCACGCAAGTCTTCAACCTTCAACAAAGCAGCTGGCATAAACGACTGCCCACCAAATCCCGATTTCACAGACATGACCAAAATCTGATCTGCCAACTCCAATATTTCATCCGTCAACCAATCGGGATCTGTATATCCATCAATCGTAATTCCCGCCTTTATTCCTTTTTTCTTCATGAGTTTCAAAAGAGCAACTGCACGAGAAATTCCCGTCGCTTCGATGTGAAACGTAATCGTTTTGGCCCCAAGAGAAAGAAAGTCATCGATAAAATTCTCCGGATTCAACGTCATTAAATGTACTTCGATTTCCTGGGGAAATTCCACCTGCTTCAAAACTCCCGCTCCGATTGAAATATTCGGCACATACTGACCATCCATTATATCCAGATGAATACGATCGGCTGTGGAAATCGAATCCAACTCAGCACCCATCTGAGTAAAGTCTGCGTCGAGAATGGAAGGTGAAATTTTCATCGGTGGAAGTATATCACACAAAGTCCGGACTTGTCTTGAAAATATTTTATAAAGTCCGGACTTAACCAATAAAACAATCTCTTCTCATCTCTTGACCACATCCTCTCTCCTCAATACACTACAGACGAAATATATTCTTACTTTTTCTCAATGCCTTCATACTTGATTGTCATCATTCTCCTTATCGTGATTCCCGCCATATACGTCATGTCCAAATATAACGGCATGATTGCTTTGCGAAATAAACGAAATCAATCATTCTCTGATATCGATGTACAACTCAAACAGCGTTTTGACCTCATTCCACAACTTATTGAAGTCGTAAAAGGCTATATGAAACACGAAGCTGGAACGTTAGAAAATGTAACAAAAGCACGAACGAGCTTTCTCAATGCCGGAACTACAGATGAAAAAGTCGAAGCAGACAACATGCTCAGCGGTGCGCTCAAATCAATTTTTGCGGTTTCTGAAAATTACCCCGACTTGAAAGCAAACCAGAATTTCTTACAACTCCAATCAGAAATGAGTGACATCGAAAATAAACTCGCAGCGGCACGACGATTTTTCAACAACGCGACCACTGAATTCAATACCTACATTCAGATGTTTCCAGCAAATGTTATTGCCAAAAATATGGGATTTTCTGAATTAGAATTGTTTAAAACGGATGAATCGCGAGAAGATCTCAACAAAGTTCCAACGGTTAAATTCTAACGATGAAAGCCGTAGGACTTACTACTTGGATTTGGCAGAATCAACTCAAAACGCTTCTTTTGGCGATTCTCTTTCCTGTTTTAATTTTTGCAACAATTTTCGTTGT
>JAGYLK010000027.1 GCA_018401175.1 Candidatus Altimarinota bacterium | reverse complement strand
GAATGTACGGCATTTACTCTTCCGTGCATGTTGTGTTTGATAACTGCTTTTGCCAACAATTCGGTGTCGCGTTCATCAGGATCATTGTTTTGATCAATGTGAACGTCGATGGTTTTATTGAGTTCTTTGGCGAGTCCAAAAAGGAATTCGAGATGCGCTTCTTCATTCGGTCGGTCACGAGAGGGGAGTCCTCCCAGAAGATCGACGTATGGTGCAGCTCTTCGAATCATTTCTTGTGCTCCTGGGGTAAGTGCGCCTTCGAGTACTTGAGAACAAATCTGTACGTCAATTTTGTCAGCGTATTTTTCTTTTACGGCAAGTGCTGCTTCGATACATTTCATTCCGACGGTACTGTCTACATCAATATTCGTTCGTACAATGTCGCATCCTTGAGAAATAAAATTTTCCGCACTTCGAGAAATCCGTTCTACGAGATCGTCGTGTGTGTAGTTTTCTTTTACTTCTTTCCAGAGATCCCATTTTACTTCCATGTGTTCGTTGCACATTTTGAGTTTTTCTGGGGTGACGACGTACGCTTTATCAAAGTGTGCATGACAGCACACGGGTCCACCTGCCGCTGCGATTTTTTCGCGCAGATGTTCGAGCATGTTCCAGGGTTCAGTCATGTGGGGAGGGGATTATAGAATGAGTAAAATTATTTATTGCGGACATATGTGTCAATAACTGCTTTTAATAAAGAATTGTAGAGAATGCACTCTGTTCCTACAGCTATTTTTCCCACAACTTTAGCCATTGCGTTTGAACCTTCATCTATGAAATCACCAATCTCAAGTTCTTTCCATTGATCTTTTCGATAGGCATGTATTTCTTTTAGATTTTCAATAAATCCTTTTTTATCAAGAGCTTTAGTGGGAATATTTAGAGTCATAATTTAAAATGTATTATTTATTATTTCCGCATTCTATCAATTTCCTTTTGTAATTTGTCGAAACCAAGATTATTGGTTCCACCTTGATGTGTCGAGAGTTTCATCATTTCATGTACTTCTTTGGCATCAATTTTAATGTTTGCAATATGAGATCCAACTTCACGATATGCGTCGCGGAATGTCATTCCTTCTTTTACGAGTTCAAATGCCTTGTGTGCGGCAAATAGTCCTGGTGAAGCAAGGGAAGATTTCATCATTACTTCTTC
>JAGYLK010000026.1 GCA_018401175.1 Candidatus Altimarinota bacterium | reverse complement strand
ATGAAAGCCGAAGAAATAAATTCAATCATAAATGAAAGATTTTCCGCGTTCACCGAGAACCAAAATGAAATTGTTTCAAAAATCATTGAAAAACTTTCTACACTTTCACAGAAAGTTGAAAAGGCAAATGCCAGAATGGATAAAATCGCGGTCAACAAACCAATGATCATTCATTCACAACTTGAAAAAGCAAAAGAAGCCAAAAAAGTTTCTTGGGCATAAATTATTTCTATAAAAACCAAAAACGATGGACACAAAAGACATCTTGGAAACGCTTGAATCAATCGGGATTCAAACAAATGCTGCCCCTATGGGTACAGGGAAAGCAGCAGAAGGACAGGAACTCGTTCCTGATGAGGTATTCGCAAAAGAAACACTCGATATTGTTCCAAACTATGGGAAATTTCTTGGAGATCTTCCCGGGAATCACTCACGAGGAGGTGCACGATTGCCAAAAGTCGCAAAGGTTGCGCTTCTTGGCGATTCTGGATTCTTCGCGGCAGGGTCAGAAAAGACTGCTAGTGCGTTTGCAGTTGCAGCAGGAGGAACAGTTCCAACTGGTGAGGTAACAATCACACAAGCAAAATACACGTTGAAAATCGACGTTACAGATGAATTAGATACATTCAGCGCATACCCTGAGCAATTAAAAACAGCATTACAGGCTCGTGTCGCTGCTTCAATGTCTCGAACAATCGAAGCGTTGATCATCAATGCAGATGCAGAAACAGGTGCAACAGGAAACGTCAATCTTAACGATGCTGCACCAACAGCAGGAACGTACTACTTGAACGCTGATCACGGAATCCGTGAGTTGGCAATCAACAACTCGTACACACACGATTGTGGTGCGCTTGATATCACAGACTTTACTTCCATCATGGCAGTAGTTGGTGATTTTGCAGAAGATCCTGCTGAGTGTATGTGGTTGTTCAACCGTGCATCATACTTGAAAGCAATGGCATTGTCAGATTTCGCAGACGCTTCAAAACGTGGCGAAAATTCAACTGTCGGTGGAAAAGCCATCACTTCTGTATTCGGTTCTGATGTATATATCAGCAAAGATATCAATAAAACAGAAGCAGATGGAACGATTTCGACAACTGCCGGAAACAACGTGAAGGGTCAAATCTTGTACGTATGGAAACCAGCAATTCAGTTCGGATTCGGGAAAGACTTGCAAGTCAAGTTCTTCGATTTTGGTGCTGATGGATACCAACTCCACGCTTGGTTTTATTTCGGATTCGGAATTTACAATAAGGAAGCAGGAGGAACAGATGCAGCAGTTGCAGCCGGTATCAATATCACTTTGTGATAGATTGATTCAGTTACAGCAAAAAAAGCAGAATAGCGGGGAAACCTGCTATTTTGCTTTTCTGGTGAAAATAGAATAAAATAGGGTCGAATTTTTAATCTCATAAAATGCAAACAATCAAATGGACTGGCAACGAGGAAACTCGCGTACGCAAAGAATATTCTGGTGAAAAATTTCCGCTCAAGCCGGGAGAAACAATACAGGTTTCTGATCAAATGGCGAAAATGTACACAGAAGAAGCGTACCGAAAAAACTTTCATGTCGTTGAAGCTGTTGTGAAACCTGCTTCGATTCAGAAAACAGAGAAGGCAACGAAGGGTAAAAAATAAATACTATGAACAGATCAAAAATCATTTCCGACGGAGAAGTGAAATTGATTCTCGGAGGTAATACTTCCGACGCACTCATTTCAATCTAC
>JAGYLK010000025.1 GCA_018401175.1 Candidatus Altimarinota bacterium | reverse complement strand
CTGTGTTCCAAATGGACAATGACTCATGACAAATAAATCCACAACTGGTTTTTCTGATTTTGAAACCTCGGCAACTGGTGCTTGTGCCCCTGCGGGAGCGTCTTCTTTTTCTGCCATCATTTTTTCGATCTCCATCACACTTGGAAAAAAGATTTCTCCATCTCCTGACATATAGGAAATAATTTCCTTTCCTGCGGCATCCACGGTAACTTTAAACATTCCATTTTCTGCCTCTACTTTTTTGATGTCTGCTGATGTTCCAGGCGTCATCAATACGGTATTAATAAAAGTTAATGCTCGCTCTTTTGCGGCATCTTCTGACATTTGTGTACATCCTGTGAGCAATACCGCTGCTCCAACAAGAAATACTCCGATAACTTTTTTCATTTGGGGGGGGATTAAAAAAATCCTCGTAACGGTAGCGTGCACACAAAAAAAAGACAAATTTTTTTATTTTTCTTCAAAATACTCCACCGCATTCTTGAAAATCTGCAAGTTCTCTGTCCATTCTGGAACCTCTTTTCTCTCGCGAATGAGTTTTTCCTTTGCAAGAGTAAAATCGGGACGATTGCTAAACCAAAGCCCTCTCTCTGGATGTGGCATCATCCCCATAATTCGTCCGCTCGGATCACACACGGCAGCGATATCGCGCTGCGCTCCATTTGGATTTGTCGGGAAGGTTCCTTTTGCGGAAACGCCGTTTTCATCAACGTAGGTAAAAGCGATTTGATCGTTTTTTTCGAGAGCATCAAGTCCTTCTTCCGGGAGAAAGAAATTTCCTTCACCGTGTGCGACTGGCAAAAACAACTTGTCGATTCCTTTTGTCCAGACACATTTCTCTGATTTTTTTTGTAAATGAACGTAGCGACACACGAAACGATTCGATGTATTTTTGAGTAAACCGGCCTGTCGTTCTCCATATTTCCCGTCTAACGCTGGAACTAAACCAAGTGCCACCAAAACCTGAAATCCATTACAGATTCCGAGTGTCAGCGTATCGCGTTTCACGAAATCCAAAATTTGTTTCCCAATTCGATCGAGAAGTAAGTTTGAAAGCGCCTTTCCTGATCCAGTATGATCCCCAAAAGAGAATCCTCCCGGAATGACCAGAATCTGTGCCGATTCAAGAATTTTTGGATTTTCGATCAGGTCAGCAACGTGGACGTATTTGGCGTCAGCGCCGGCTTGGTTGAAGGCGAAGATTGTTTCTGCTTCGGAGTTGATTCCATATCCGCCGAGAACGATTACTGATGGTTTCATTCACGAAGATTGTACAAAAAAATCGTCATCGCGCCAGTTATCTGGGTTAAAAAATATATAATTTTGGATATTCACCAATGCGCGTTCATTGCGAATAATGTGGTCGTGGAACGATCGTTGCCATTGGAAATAATTATTTGATGGGAATTTATTTATTTCGCGGGTGACGGACGATTTAAATCCGTGAATTATTTTGGACAATTTCATTTTGGTCCGATCCGTGTTTATTTGGGACGTTTGTAGGGGGCGCAGATCTGCGTCCCCTACATTAAAATTCATTTTTTGGGAATTATAAATATATTCGTCGCCCACAACATGATCATCACGCAAAACCACAATCCCGTGCACATGATTCGGCATAACCACAAATTGATCGATGTCCACCCCAGGGAAATGAATCGGAATTTCTTGCCAACATTCGTGCGCGGTTTTCCCCCATTCGTTCAAAATCATTTTCCCTTTTCGTACGGTGCCCAAAACATGCGCCCGATGTTTGACGCAAATCGTTACAAAATACAATCCGTCGCTGGAATAATCCCATTGTTTCATACGGGTGTTTTTGCGTTCTATGGATCGTGCCATGAGGAATTTTTATTTTGGGGATTTATAAATTTTCCACACGACAAATACAACCGCCGATTTAATGGGGATTTCATTTCTGTATATATTTGATTTCCCTGTTTTCATTATGATTTTGTAGGGGACGCAGATCTGCGTCCCCTACAAAATCCAATTAAAAC
Organism: Candidatus Altimarinota bacterium; assembly: GCA_018401175.1. Classification (GTDB taxonomy): domain Bacteria; phylum Patescibacteriota; class Gracilibacteria; order UBA4473; family UBA4473; genus M50B91. The sequence continues at coordinate 219 of JAGYLK010000025.1, read as the reverse complement.
AACCATTCCAATCACCCCCGCCTCGCAAGAACGATTACTGATGGCTTATTCATTTTCTATATTCTTCTAAAATTTGTTTATTGAACTCATCACAAGAGTTCTTTCCTTCTTCATAGCAATAATCTATAAATTTATCTTTATTGGTTAAAATCCCGGAAAGTGAATATAATGCTGAATTTGAAACAAATAAATCATCAATATTGGTTTCTCTAAAACTAT
>JAGYLK010000024.1 GCA_018401175.1 Candidatus Altimarinota bacterium | reverse complement strand
GACAAAGCCTTCCAATAATTTCCTGATTTCCAAGCCTCTGCCGCTGTTTTCCATGCTTCTCCTCCCAAAAAGGCACTTCCCATACCAGCCCAAGCTTCTCCTGCTTCCTTCCATCCATCTACACCAACAAGTGTTCCGAGTCCTTTTACAACCTTATCTGGATCCGTAATAAGTGTCCCCACTCCCTCAACCAAACCTCCTGCCGCACGACATACTCCACCGAGAACTCCCGTAATAGGATTACTTGCCAATACATCTCCTACTCCATCCAATCCCTTCGCTACATTCTTCGTCAAGAATCCAACTGACATATCCAGCACTGTCGCTGAATGAATATCCAAACTCTCAATATAATCTGACGTATCAGATGCTGCATTAAGTGATATATCTGTTGCATTTTCAAGTTCTGGCACAGAGCCATCCACCATCATATCCAACTGATCAACCGCTGGTTGTACTGTTTCCACTGCTGTTTTTTGGAACTCAACGGCTAATTTCTCCTGAATTCCCTTCCATGGCTCTACCGTCGGATCAATTCCTTCAGCCGCCATTTGTGCCGCGATTTTCTCTTGAACGGTTGTTTGCACATTTGTCGGTGCTTCATTTTTGAGAGTTTCAGAATTTATCTGCAACTTGTCTCCATAGGTATCAAGCGCTGTTTTCTTTGTTTCCAATTCTATCTGTTTCGCTGTGAAATCCGTCTCAAACTGTACTTGTTTCTTTTGCAACTCTTCTGCTCGGCTATCACCAAATCCAAGCCAACCAAATCGATCCCCTGCTCGTTTTCCTGTACCAAGAGCTTTTTCTCCTAAATCCCAAAGAGTTCCAGGAAGAATAGCCACAGAGGCTACAAGCGATCGTGCAATATTTGGAAAAGTAAATGCTGATTTTTCTTCTTCGAAGGCAGCAATCTCCTCTGCAAATTTCTGTCCGCAGTCTTGCAAGAAGTTCACTTCTTCCAACATTTTTAGAGATTCCAAACGATGTTGTTGCATTCCTTTCTGAATTCCTTCGTATGTATTTGGATCTGCTGGATCAAAAGTGACTGGTGAAACCGTTAATTTGTCTGGAGATCGATCGAGCTTTTCTAATTCTGCTTTATATGCAGCAACTTTTCCTTCAATTTCTTTGTCTATAGCATTCAAATCTTCCTCTTTTTGCTCCCTATATTTCTTTTCAATGTTCTTTTTTTCTTCTGCTCCTGTTTTATAGAGTTCCACTTGTTCATTTTTGTGATTGAATTTTTCATAGAGGACATCCACTTCTTCCTTAAATTCGGGAAAAATAATTGCTGCCTGGTTTGCCCCGTCTAACGCATTTTTTGCTTTCTTAATAGAATCAGAAAGGGGGTCGTCATTACAAGTTATAATACTCAACTCGTTGATATTAATATCATCAATTGCCTTTTCCGCATCTGTTACTTTTTCATAAGCCTTTTTTTTCTTTTCAACACTATCCAAATCATTCTTCTTCGTCTCAATATTCTTAATCAACGAATCAATTCGAGCTGTTAATGTCTTTTTCTCTTCAGCCGTTAATTTTTTTTCTTCAGGATCATTTATCTTTCCTTTCAATGCTTCTGCCTCTGTTTTCAAGTCTTCTAATGCCTTTCCCTCTGCACCACTCAATCGAGATTCCAATCCTGCTATTTTTGCCTCATATTCTTTCATTGTATCACTTACAACCTCTACATTATTATTCGGTTTTAATACATTTCTACGAGCAACAATACGTGCCGTAAGCGAATCCAAAAGACCCAATAAATGAGTTCGTTCTTCCGCTGTTAATTCTGTGTTGGCTTCAATATCTCCTCGGAGTTTAGCAATTTTTGCCTCCAAAGAAGCCAAATCCACTTCCTGCATACCTTCAATATTTCCATTAAGAGCCACAATATTTTCCTTAAATTTCTTTGAAGCTTCTGTCTCTGGAATTACTTCCTTCTTCTCAAGAGAAAAAGCATTATTTGTATTTCTCTTTATCTCATTTGTATTCAAATCAACTTTGAGAATCTCATCCCCTTTTCGATCTTTAATCTTCAAAATATTTCCTCCTGTAATTTTTACTTTCTCCTTATTTACACGATCCTTCAGAATCATTGTCCCGTCAGTACGCTGAACATATTTTTCTGAATCACTTCCATCCTCGTTAATTTTGGCTAATATTTTTTCCTTATCCAATGTGTCAGAAAGTTTGATTCCCTTCTCAAGGTCATCGAGTTCCTGCGTTATTTTTCGAGTAAGTTCATCTTTCCCTTTAAGAACGTCAGACTCCTGTCCACGCGCCTCTTTAAACTTGTCCCACACGAACTTTGTAGGGTGTTCTTCTGCCGAATACTGGTATAAATGTTTCATGATTTTGGCCAAAAAATCTGATTAGTATACCCTATGTTCACTATTTTTTCAACCCAAAAAGTAAGGGCGAATCTTTTTTCTATAAAAAATAC
>JAGYLK010000023.1 GCA_018401175.1 Candidatus Altimarinota bacterium | reverse complement strand
GCAGTAAATGCAGCACAAAATAAATCAGAAAAAATAATTAAAAACTTTTGGGTTCCTACTGATTTCAAACCGAACCTTGCAATGAAAGAGAATGCTATTAATGCAAATACTATTCCTTTTGCGTTTGAAACACTGACCTTTAAAAATGAAGAAGCGGAAACAAATGAAGATTTTTCACAAACAATCTCCGTGCCTCTTTCCAAAAAATCTGATTTTAAGACCATAAAACACATTCGTGCGAGAACAAATATTAAAGGAATGGACTTAGCCGGACCTATCGTGGTTGTTTTTGAAGAAGATTCTGTCGATAGTAAGAAAATGCAGGCGGCGTATGCGCTTATCGGACAAGTTATTGCTTCCCGAACTGCGTGGTTTACCGGATATTGGGATGGACGAGAAAGCCTTAGAATCCCAGACTCTTCTCTTTTGTTTGATCGTCGTGGCGGAGACAATGCCACACAAGGAACATTTCTCGGAAAACCAACCGATCTTATCGATTATACCGGAACTTCTTCCGACGGGACGGTACAATTGAGAAGTGTTCTTGAAAAATTCCTCGATTTTTTGAAGAAAGTAATGGTTCCCATTGCCATAGTACTTGTTGCTTACAGCGGAATTGAGCTTTTCCTTTCGTTTCAAAATGACGAAAAAATGAATCAAAAAATAAAAAGTCTCACGGGGATTCTTGTTGGATTTTTGGCAATGGCATTGGCCGTAAATTTTGTCGATTGGATTATATTTGGAAAAGACGGAGAAATCCTTCGCGGAGTCTTAGATCCAGCAGAATTTGCTCAACGAGGATTTCAAGAAGTAAGTGGACTCTTTGACCTTTTTACCTCCTTCGCTGTAATTATTGCTGTGGCATTCATTGTCTACAATGCGATAACGCTCATCATGGCAGGGGGAGAAGACGAAGGTCAAATTGGAGAAATTAAAAAGCGAATTCTCTACTCCATTATCGGACTTGTGTTGCTGGTCTCTGCTCGTCCAATCATCGAAGTATTCACGAATAATGGACAACTCGCCATGCCAGAGATTCGCGGAACAATTTCAATAGTTGCCAAGTGGTTAAACTTCATTCTCGGATTTATTGGAATATTCGCCGTCATAGCAATGATCTACGCGGGAATTCAAATGATTATTCACTTCGGCGATGATACGCAAGTGGAAAACGCAAAAAAAGTAATGATCGCGGCAGGAATTGGTCTTGTACTCGCCTTCTCTTCGTGGGTAATTGTGTACTACTTTGTGTTTGCATAAACGGAAAAGCAAAAAAGTTGCGTGAAAGCTTCTTTTCGGAGAAACTTCGAACGACATGATTGATCCGGCGAAATTTTCGACGGCGCTTGAAAAATGGTATACCACATACGGACGAACCCTTCCCTGGCGGGAAACCGTTGAACCATATGAAATTTGGGTTTCAGAGGTTATGTTGCAACAAACACAAGTGCCACGCGTAAAGAAGGATTTTTATCCGAATTTTTTGGAGAAATTTCCCACAGTAGAATCTCTTGCTCAAGCAAAATGGCAAGACGTGTTTCCTGTCTGGCGCGGTCTGGGGTTTTATTCTCGAGGAAAAAATATGCTCCGCGCTGCGCAAAAAGTAGTGCAAGATTTCAACGGCGATTTCCCACGAGAACAAAAGGAACTTGAATCTCTCCCCGGAATCGGAATGTACACAGCTCGCGCTATCCGTGCTTTTGCATGGGACGAAAAAGTAGCAGCAGTCGACACAAATATTCAGAAGATAATCGAAGTCGTCTTCCCCAGGGAAAATGTTGAAAATATGGCAAAAAAGCTCGTACAAGCCTCGAGTTCTGGAAGGATTTGGAATAATGCCATGATGGATTTGGCAAGTGCTATACGGGCAGGAGAGGAAATCGCAGGAGAACTCGGATCGTTTTTTACCCCAGAAATGCGGAAAGCGTTTCAGTCTGAGAAAAGAAAATTGGCTCCCCAAAAGAAAAAATCTGGAAAATTCAAAATTGAAGTCGGCGCTGCCTGCATTCTCAAAGACGGAAAATATTTGGTCCAAACTCGTCCCATGGGAAAATCGTTCGTCGGACAGTGGGAATTCCCTGGTGGAAAACGAGAAAAAGGCGAATCGTTTCGTGATTGTGTAAAACGAGAAATTCAGGAAGAGCTCGGAATCGAAGTATCGGTGCGCCCACATTTTTGTGAAATTACTCAAGAGTTTGAAAAAACAATTCTTGTGCTTCGCTTTCATCGTTGTCAGATTCAGAGCGGCGATCCAAGAGCCCAGGAAGGGCAAGAGCTTCGCTGGATTGCGCCGAGCAAATTTGAGGGTCTAAATTTTCTAGATACAAATGGACCGTGTTTGGAAAAATTGAAGAAGATGCGGGTGTGAAAATTATATTAATTCAAAAGTTTCTTCCTCGTAATCTGCCCTTCCTGCGCTCCAAACTCTCGAATCACCGACTCCGCACTTCGTGTTCCCCACAATAACTGCGTTTCCGGATCTTTGTTTTCTAACATTGCCGCCACAACCCCAACCGCAAACGCATCACCCGCACCAAGACTGCACACCGCAGGACGCCCGTCAGTTATCGGCTGAAAAATTGTTTTCTCTGCGGAAAAATAATGTGCGCCTTTTTTGCTCTCTGTAATTACAACCGATTTTACTCCTGCATCTACAAATCGACGTGCTTCCGTCTCAATCGTTCCTTTTTTGTCTGCAAATAACGCCAATTCTTCTCTATTTAGAATGAGACAATCAATTGCTGGATATACCGGAAGAAATTTTTGAAATCCTCCAGAAAATTGCGTTTTCCCGGGATTCCAGATAACAAAACGATCTCCTTTCTCTCGCCATGAAGGAAGGTGATCAAAGAGCGACTCTTCTCGTATTTCCAAATGTCCAATATATAATGCTCGTGTTTCAGAAACACCATGAGGGAAGTGTTCAAAATGCGCATGAGTTGCGCGCTCGTGAAGCACCGTTCGCTGTCCATCAGGCGTCATGATAATAATGGAACTTGAACTGGGCGTATTTTTTTGAACCGATAATCCGTCTGTATTGACGTTTCTATTTTCGAGTAAATGTCGAATCAATCGTCCGGATTCATCATTCCCAATCGTTCCATATACTCCCGTACGAAACCCCAACTTTGTTAGACCAGTTGTTACATTTGCAGCACTTCCTCCTGCGTGCTTTGATTTGGTATGCATGGAAATTTTTGCCCCAACGGGAAGAGCCATCCATTCTTCCTTCCCATGATGTTCTAACTCCATTTCGTCTAACGCAACGAATGTGTCGAGTGTCAATGAACCGAATGCGAGGAGGTCAAAGTATTTTTGCATTACCGAAATAATACCGCTATTTATCTTCCTTTCAAAAGGAAAACTGTCCCCTACGAGGAACAAATATCCCAATCGAAGATATACTTCGTAAATGAAACCCCGTGTTTGACCCCGCATTGCGGGGGAGTTGGGGTGGAATAGAAGTTGTCTTCGTTTTGGGAATTGCGACGAGTACTGGGACGAGCTTTTTTGTTACTTTTTTTGCGGAAAAAAAGTAAAAGCAATTCATCCACCTCTACTCTTGCCTCCCAAAAATCTCCCGCGCCTTCGC
>JAGYLK010000022.1 GCA_018401175.1 Candidatus Altimarinota bacterium | reverse complement strand
TGAAGTCTGAAGATTGGAGTTTGAAGTTTTATAACTTCGCTCCGTGACACTTTTTGAATTTCCGACCACTTCCACACGGACAAGGATCGTTTCGTCCGACACCTTCATATTTTTTCCCTAATTTTTCTGCAACTACGGAATTTCCACCTCCAGAATGGGTGGATTCAAACTTTTGGGGAGTTTGCCCTATCGCTCCAAATTCTCCGGCATCAAGTCCTTTCTCAATTTGCTCGGCATTTGTTTGAGCATGGGAATAGTCAGCGGTTTTTATTTCTATTGGTTGATCAAATTGAACGCGGAATAAATTGGTAATGGCCGTTCGGCGAACATTGAGTAAGAGTTGATCAAACATAATATAGGCTTCTCGTTTATATTCCATAACCGGATCACGTTGGGCATATCCAGAAAGAGAAACACGATCTCGAAGAGAAGTCATATCATTAATATGTGCCAGCCATAAATCATCAATAGCCCGAAGAATTATATATTTGATAATGGTGTCTCGTTGTTCAACAGGATAGGTGCTCAGTTTTTTTTGCCATCGTTCCAGAAGTTGTGCGAGAAAAAAATCAATGAGTTCTTCTCGTTCCTTTATTTCCTCAATACTTTCCAGTGTTGTCGGTGTTTCGGAGTGAATCCAAATAGAGTTTATAGATTTGAGAAGTTCTGTGTCATCCCAGGTAAGATCTCGTTGAGGGTGAGCGCAATAACTCTCACATATTTTTTTCAAAAGGTTTCTTGCTGTTTCCGTAATTTCTTCATCAAGATTTTCAGAATGCAAAATACTTTTGCGTCGTGCGTATATTTTTTCACGATGAACATTCATAACATCGTCATATTGAACAACGTGTTTTCTGGCATCGAAATGAAAGGCTTCTATCTTTTTCTGAGCACTTTCTACTGATCGAGAAATCATTTTATTTTCAATTGCTTCTGTTTCATCAATACCAAGTCGTTCCATCATTCCAGCCATTTGTGCGCCTCCAAATCGACGCATCAGTTCATCCGTCATAGAAACAAAGAATTGCGTAAATCCAATGTCTCCCTGACGTCCAGCTCGTCCACGAAGTTGGTTGTCAATACGGCGTGATTCATGTCGCTCTGTTCCCAATATTGCCAATCCGCCAATTTCCAATACGCCTTCGCCCAATTTGATATCTGTTCCACGTCCGGCCATATTTGTCGCAATTGTTACAGAACCTTTTTGTCCCGCTTGAGCAACAATTTCAGCTTCTCGTTCATGCTGTTTGGCATTCAATACTTCATGCGGCACTCCTTTATTTTTGAGTGCTACGGAGAGAAATTCAGATTTTTCAATGGAAATTGTTCCTACGAGCACCGGTTGTCCGGTTTGGTTCAACCGAGCGACTTCATCGACCAGTGCAATAAATTTCCCGCGTTCATTTTTGAAAATTTTATCGGGTAAATCTCGTCGTTGAATAGGTTTATTTGTCGGAATAACAACCGTATCGAGGGCGTATATTTTTGCAAATTCTTCTGCTTCTGTTTCAGCCGTTCCGGTCATTCCAGAGAGTTTTTCATACAGACGGAAATAATTTTGAAAGGTAATCGTGGCAAGCGTTTTGGATTCTCGTTGGATATCCACTTTTTCCTTTGCTTCTAGTGCTTGGTGCAATCCGTCAGAATAACGGCGTCCAGGCATAAGTCGCCCTGTGAATTCATCAACAATCAGTACTTGTCCATCATTTACGACATAATCCCGATCTTTTTCAAAAATAGCCTGTGCTTTTAGCGCATTTTCGATATGATGTACTTCATCAAATCCCGCATCGGTATAGATATTTGAAATACCGAGAATTTTTTCTAATTTTGCAATTCCTTGCGGAGTAAGTGATGCGACCTTCATTTTTTCATCAATTTCAAAATCAATTGCTGCTTGTAATTGTGGAACGAGTTGTGCGTAGCGTGTGTATTTTTCAGTACTTTCTTCGGCTGGAGCTGAAATAATCAATGGTGTTCGTGCTTCATCGATTAAGATGGAATCTACCTCATCTACAATGGCAAAATGAAGTTCTTTTTGTACCAAATCTTCGGCTCTCTGCGCCATATTATCTCTCAAATAATCAAACCCAAATTCATTATTTGTTCCATAGGTAATATCAGATCCATAGGCTTCTCTTCGTTCTTCTGGTGTTTTTCCATGAACGATTACATTTACGGTAAGTCCGCAAAATTCGTAAAGCGGTTGCATCCATTCAGCATCACGTTGAGCCAGGTAATCATTCACCGTAATAACGTGTACACCTTTTCCGGTTAGAGCATTCAAAATAACGGGTAATGTACAAACAAGCGTTTTTCCTTCTCCGGTTTTCATTTCTGCAACATTTCCTCGATGAAGAATCATTCCTCCGATGAGTTGTACATCATAGGGAACCATATTCCATTCTTGTTCTTTATCCCTCACGGGAAATGATTTTCCGTACAATCTACGCGCTGCATTTTTGACGCCGGCAAACACTTCGGGGAGAAACTCATCTATTCGTTGGGGTTCTCCGGTCAAAATTTCTTTCCAGATTTTAAATTTCGCTTGTAGTTCCGTATCAGATAATGATTGGAATTCGTTTTCAAGCGCATTTATTTCGGGGAGTTTGTTCTGACACTCTTTCACAACTCGGTCATTATGACTTCCGAAAACTTTCTCAAACAGTTTCTGTAAATCCATAGTGTTCCAATAAATTCGTCGGAATTTTAGTCCATAGTTCGAAATGTGCAAGAAGGATTAATGTTTTGACAAATAATAAATAAGTGGTTATTACTTGCATGATTTTATAAAATATTTCGAATGATGTATGAAGGAAATGATTTCTTAAATAATGAATATACAGAAGGTGAGGGGATAGAAGAGGTGCATGATTTTGGGTATTTGTATCAGCTTTCAGAGATGATCCATCCTACCGTTCCAGAAGCGGGTCAAGAAAAAGTAGGTCAAGAAAAAGTAAAAGAGTCTCAAGAATTATTATATAGAGATATTTTTGACAGGATTATATATTAAAAGAGTCCGGTATCATTTATTCAAAATTTATGTTGAAGTTTCCTGA
>JAGYLK010000021.1 GCA_018401175.1 Candidatus Altimarinota bacterium | reverse complement strand
GTCCGCCTGAATGCGCTCATGAGTAGGAAACCGATAGATTTATTCGAGTCTATTTTGAAAATTCCAGAAATAACACTTCAAAAATCACTCAGCCTTTTTGCCATGCTTGAATTATCCAAAACAAATTCTGATCGAGAGATTTATGACATGATTGCCAAAAGGTTTTGTCCTCGTTCGTTTCAAAGATTAAAGAAGTTTGTCTCTCAAAGTGAAAAAATATTTTACAATCGATACACAACCTATGACGCTATCTATGATCAGCTTGTGGAATTTCAGCCGACCAACGATATTGATTATTTAAAACTTCCTCAATAGTTCTTAATCCGTTCTTGATATTTAGAACCTATTCATTTACATTTATCTCGATGACCAATTGTACCAACGCTATCATTCTCGCTCGAGTGTCTTCAAAGGACCAAGAAGAACAAGGAACATCTATCCCTGCTCAAGTGAGCCGATTAGAGCAATATGCAAAAAAGCTTGATTTTGAAGTGCTTAAAACATACGAACTTACAGAATCTTCTTCAAAAGAAAATAGGGCGAAATTTGAAAAATTGCTCAAATTTGTAAATGAATATCCCGAGCCACTTGCTATTGTGACCGATACCGTAGATCGATTGCAACGCTCCTTCAAAGAATCGGTAGAATTGGATACTCTCAGAAAAACAGGAAAAATTGAATTACACTTCAATCGAGAAAATCTTGTCATACACAAAGATTCAAACAGCTCTGAAATTATGCGTTGGGATATGGCGGTTATGTTTGCCAAAATGTATGTTTTGCAACTTTCAGACAATGTGAAACGATCCAACAAAAAGAAGTGGGAACTTGGCGAATGGTGCGGACCTGCGCCACTTGGTTACAAAAATGTGACGCTAGAAAATGGGCGAAAGGATATTGTTCTTGATAAAGAAAGAGCTCCCTTGGTAAAGAAATCCTTCGATCTTTATGCAACAGGCAATTACACGTTCAAGATGATTGCAAAAGAGATGCGAAAAGATGGTCTCACAACTCCAAAATCAAAAAACAAACGAACACATGGACAGATTCAAGAAATGATAGCGAACCCTTTTTATTGTGGTCAAATGAAGGTTGTTGATAAACTCTATCCGCATAAATATCCTGTTTTGATCGAAAAATGGGTATTTGATAAGTGTGCTGATATTCGAGAGGGGCGAAATAAAAGTAGTGTGAAGTATGCCAGCAAGGATTATTCTTTCCGCGGGATTCTCAAGTGTGGGTTTTGCGGATGCAGTATTACTCTTGATGAGACGATAAAGCCAAACGGAAAAGTATTTCGTTATTGTAGATGTCCAAATCGGAAAGAAAATTGCAAAGAAAAGCCGATACGAATTGAAAAACTGCAAGCACAAGTTTCAGATTTATTGGGAAAATTGGTCATGCCTCAAAATGTTTTGGATGAAGTAACCTTAGAACTCAAAAAAACACATGGCTCTGAAACGGAAATTTATCAAAAAAACCTACATCGGTTGAATTTAGAACTCGAAAAAATAAAAAAGCGAAAAGACACAGTATACCTTGATCGGCTTGATGGGCGTATTACGACGGATGAGTATGACAAAATTGTCGCACGGTTTCGCTCTGAAGAGCAGGATATTCACGAAGAAATGAAGGATGCAAGCACACAGGACAACAATTTCCTTGATGCCAGTTTGATGGTATTAGACCTTGCACAAAACGCGTGTCGGTATTTTTTAGGGGCTTCTGAAGACAAACAGCAACAAATTCTCAATCTTGTGACTTCGAACCTACGTTTAAAAGACGGAAAGCTCGTCTATGACCTAGCTGAACCGTTTAATGTATTGTTGAATGCGTCCAAAACGAAAGAATGGCTCCCGAGGTCGGGATTGAACCGACGACAAGTTGGTTAACAGCCAACTGCTCTACCACTGAGCTACTCGGGAGTGTTTTTGATAACCAGTTGGTTAATCCCGATACATCGGGACTCGTCCACTGAATTAATCAGAAATGTTTTTGATAACCAGCTGGGAAATCCAATATGTCTGGATGTTGCCACCGAGCTATCAAAGCTACGTATCTATTGCTCGCCTGAAATGTTTAAGATCTGTTTGATTCTCTTTCCAGCCTTTAGGCTTTTGAGATATTGTTCACGCTTCATGGCGGCTGCCCGTGTGCTGAACTTTTCGGAGTGAATCAATCTCCATGGTCCCCGTGCTCTTGTCCAACCAGACTGTGTGGGATCATTGTGGTCTCGCACTCTCGTCTCCAGGTCTTCAGTTGAACCGATGTAGATGATACCGTTCTTGTTTTCGAGGAGATACATATACATCTTTACGATTGTACCAGATAACGGCAAGTTGGTTAATCCCGATGCATCGGGACTCTACCACTGAGCTACTCGGGAGTGTCTATTTTTTCTCCAAAACAACAATTTCTCTTGCAACATACGCACCAGGGCGATCATACACACAAGTGAGTTGGTTATCGAAAAGAGCGAGCGGAGTGTACCCAACCTTCGCCGCGCTGGCAAGAAATTTTTTGACAATATCAATATCGCCACTGAGAACATGCCATCGTGGCAGACAACAAGCGATTTTTCGAGGGCCATCTTCTTTGGCATTTCTCAAAAAACGATCCCACATCTCCAGTACTTCGTGGGCTTGTTCTTCGGCTTGCATGCGATTGGGTTGTTTTGTGAAATTCGTTCCGAGAAATCCCTCTGTTGCGACAACGGCTTTCGGATATTTCCCCCATGGAAATTGAGTTGCATCCCGAGTAAAAAAAGTTCCGTTTTCCACGGGATATCGGAATTTTTCTGCCAAAAATATAAAATTCTCTTTTGTTCCCGTGACCCGTTCAGCCATCATATCGCTTCCCACTGTTTTTCCTCCGGCGATTGCCACCTCGCTACAAATAGTTCCGGATCCACAAAACGGATCGATAATAGTCACTTCGTGACAGTTATTAGTTGTTCGTTGAGAGTTATTAGCAGCCTTCAGCAGAGAGGAACCTTTTTTTTCAGAAGGAGCGGAGGCAAAGTTAATCAATTGCTGCGCAAGTTTCGGCGGCAACATCCCCATTTCT
>JAGYLK010000020.1 GCA_018401175.1 Candidatus Altimarinota bacterium | reverse complement strand
GGTCAGTTGGGCGCATTCAAAATCATGAAAATTGCAGGAGCATATTGGCGTGGCGATGCGAGTAAACCTTCTTTGACGCGTATTTATGGAGTTGCTTTTTCAACCCAAGAAAAACTAGATGCTTATCTTCATTTTCTCGAAGAAGCAGCGAAACGAGATCACCGAAAACTTGGACAGGAACTTGATTTATTCTCGTTTCATGATGAGGGACCAGGGTTTCCGTTTTGGCATCCAAACGGAATGACCTTAATGAATAAATTATTGGCATATTGGCACAAGAAACATGATGAATACGGCTACAAATATATAAAAACGCCGATGATGTTGAGCGAAGACTTGTGGCATCAATCAGGACATTACGCGAATTACAAAGAAAATATGTATTTTACGGAAATCGATGGAAAAGGATTTGCCATAAAACCAATGAACTGTCCAGGAGGAATGTTAGTCTACAAAAGTGGATTTCATTCGTATCGAGATTTGCCATTGCGTTTGGCGGAGCTCGGATTGGTTCACCGTCATGAATTGTCAGGAACCTTGCATGGATTGTTCCGTGTTCGTGCTTTTACACAAGACGATGCACATCTTTTTTGCACGCTTGATCAAGTAGAAGAAGAATTGAGACAAGTAATTCAGCTCGCAACAGAGTTCTATTCCGAATTCGGATTTGAATTTCACGTGGAACTTTCTACAAAACCAGAAAAAGCGATTGGAGAAGCTTCGATGTGGGAGAAAGCAGAATCAATTTTGGAAAAAGTTATTGCTCATTCAGGATTAGAATTTAAGATTAATCCCGGAGATGGAGCTTTTTATGGACCGAAACTCGATTTTCATTTGAGGGATGCAATTGGTCGGACATGGCAGTGTGGAACGGTACAACTTGATTTTGCAATGCCGGAACGATTCGATTTGACGTACATTGGAGCGGATGGAGAAAAACACCGCCCGGTTATGCTTCATCGAGTAATATTTGGTTCGATTGAGCGATTCATTGGAATTCTTATTGAACACACGGCGGGGGCACTTCCTGTTTGGCTTGCGCCGGTACAAGTTGCCATTTTACCGGTAAGTGATTCACATATGGATCGGGCAAAAGAAGTGCAAAAAGAATTAGAAAAGAGCGGAATATTGGTAGAATTATTTGATGCGCGAGAGACATTGGGAAAACGGATTCGATTGGCTCAAACACGAAAGATTCCATTTGCGGCAATTATTGGGGATGAAGAGTTGAAATCCGGAGAGGTGACGATACGAAAATATGGAGAGCAAAAGTATGCGACAGTATCAATTGCTCAGTTTTTGAAAGAATTGAAAGGATAGCGGGAGAGGAGCAGGTTTATAGCCGCACTTTCAAGCTTGAAGAAAAAAAAGACATTTCTTGCGTCGGTAAAATTTTCACGATACAATTTCTATTGATGAAACTTCCTGAAGATTTTGGCATGAAAAAACAAAAACAACAGCCTGAATTTATTGAGATATCAGGAAAGGTATTGCGAAATACGGCGCTGTGTACATTTGGCTTGATTGCGCTTACCGCGATTGCGATGGTTACTCCGTGGCAAGAATTGAAGGCTTCTCTTGTAATGCCAGAAGATACGACACAGCAAGAGTTTTTGGAGGAGGTAAAAGCAATGAATATGACTCTCCGGGCTATTCAACAAAAAGATTCAACGGTAAAAAATGGGCATGAATATTTGCTTGTACAGGATATAGAGGGAACGGTTCCGTTTATGATTCATGAAAATACGTGTACGAATGGGACACGCATTATTGTACGGCTTCGTGATGAATTCCGTGATATGAGACAGCCACAAACAGGTTCAATTCAAATTACGGGTGTTTCTGTTCAAAAAAGTCGTGGGGTTTATAGCGCGGTAGTAACGGTAAGTGATGTGATGCCCGCGCAAATGCGGAATTTGCCAAATGATATGATCATCGAAAATGATACCGCATTTTTGACCTATCAGATTTCTGGGGGAGAAAATGCAAATCGGGTAGAATATAAGTTGGAGTGTTACTGATCAGTTTATAGTTAACAGTTTATAGTATTGGAATTTTTTGTTAGGGGCAGGTTTTAAACCTGCCCGTACTCAACAGTGGATAGTTTTATAGTATTGGATTTTTTTGTCAGGGACAGGTTTAAAATCTGTGCGAATAAAGAGAGTTTTTTGTGTCTAAAAGTTGACAAAGTGAGCTTGAACTCTACAATCTCGTCGCTCTTTTTGACATACAAAAGCACGAGTGGCGAAATGGTAGACGCGCTAGCTTGAGGGGCTAGTGGGATATTTCTTCCCGTGGAGGTTCAAGTCCTCTCTCGTGCACCATTAAAAGGGTCGGAATAAGTGTTACTTGTTCCGTTTTTTGTTAGGAGAAGACTTCAATGCTTTTTTTTTTCTCAAAAATTCGTACACTCTTGGGCGATGCAAAACTTCTCTGATCGACTTACGGCTGCTGTGCAAGCAAAAAATTCATGTTTTATGTTGGGGCTTGATCCCAATGTTGATAAAATGCCGGAATTTTTTACGCCAGATGCGCAAGGAGCGCAGGAATTTTGTGCCAAGATGATGGCGGCGACGCACGATTTAATCTGTGGAGTAAAAATTCAGATGGCGTATTTTGAGCAATTTGGTGCTGCAGGAATTAAGGCTGTTGAGGAGCTTTTGGCATTAGCAAAAGAATTGGATTTGATAACGATGATTGATGGAAAGCGGAATGATATTGGTTCTACTGCCGATGCGTATGCGAAGGCATATTTGGAAAATGGTCCATTATCAGCAGATTGTATGACGGTAAATCCATTGCTTGGGACAGATGGGATTGCTCCGTTCATCAAACGGTGTGAGGAATATGGACGTGGTATTTTTGTTCTTGTTCGTACGTCGAATCCGTCAGCACAGGAATTTCAAGGAGGAGAATTTGAAATGTCTCGTAAGATTGCAGAAAAGGTTGAAGAATGGAATATGACGACTCAGTCTGCGGATACAATGTTGTCCTCAGTTGGTGCAGTAATTGGTGCGACAATTGAGCCAGCATTTTTGAAATTTTTCCGTGAAGAAATGCCTCATGCGTGGTTT
>JAGYLK010000019.1 GCA_018401175.1 Candidatus Altimarinota bacterium | reverse complement strand
GAAGAGCTTTTGGGAAACCGAATTTAATGCGCTCGCGCCACAAAAATTAGCAGAAGCGGTTGGACCAATTCAAAATAAAGTTGGGCAATTTTTATCCACGCCGGTTATTCGAAATATCGTTGGACAACCAAAATCGACGCTCGATCTTCGTTTTGCAATGGATACCGGGAAGATAGTGATTGTAAATCTTTCAAAGGGAAAACTCGGAGAAGACAATTCTGCAATGCTTGGGTCGCTGTTAATCACAAAGTTTCAGCTTGATGCCATGAGCCGCGCTGACATCCCACAAGAACAACGAAAAGACTTTTATCTCTATGTCGATGAGTTCCAAAACTTTGCGACAGACTCTTTTGCCACTATTTTATCTGAAGCCCGCAAATACAAATTAAATCTCACAATGGCAAATCAATATATTGCGCAGATGTCGGAGGAGGTTTGTGCTGCCGTTTTTGGGAACGTGGGGTCGCTTATCTCATTTCAGGTTGGAATTGATGATGCCAAGGTATTATCAGAACAATTTGACGAAGAACGGATTCTTCCCGTGAGTCTCGCAAGTTTGCCGAAATATAAAGTGTATAACCGAATCATGATCGATGGAGTTACGAGCGAAGTTTTTTCGGGAGATACTTTGCCCCCGCCAAAGGTAGAAAATGAAGATACGCCAGAAGAGAGAATGAAGAAGATTCGGAATTTTTCTCGTCAACGATACGCAAAGCCACGATCTGTTGTGGAGGACAAAATTACTCGCTGGACACGTCCAGAGGAAAAGAAGCGAAAAAAGGAAGAAGAAAACGTTTCTTCGTCTTCACAGCAAAAGGACGGGAAAGGAATTCCTTCACATCCCCAAAAGAATGATTCCAAGCCGGAACAGAAAAAGAAATAACTTCCTTTTTTATGACGAAGCACATTTCCCTTTCCTACGAACAAACAAATCAGGATTTTCGCACCTTGGCACAAAAAATTCGAGCTTCTGGAAAATCCTATGATGGGATTTTGGCGGTCGCCAATGGCGGGCTTGCTCCCGCCTATTATTTGGCAAAAATATTAGACATCCCTATTGAGTGCGTAAACATAAAGAGTTATGACGGGAATACATCGGGCGATCCTTTTGAGCGGTTGATACCGGGAGTTGAAAAGCGATTTAGATATCCCGAACGTATTTTACTTGTTGACGATATTTATGATTCGGGCAAAACGATTTCTTTTCTTCAGCAAAAATATCCAGAAATGGATTCCGCGGTGTTGTGTATTCGGCATCAAAAAGACAGGTCAAGGGTGACTTTTTTTGTGCATATACTAAATCATGAGAAGTGGGTGGAGTTTCCGTGGGAAAAAGATTTTTATTAAAAAAGACCCCGTATCGCGAGGTCTTTTTTCTGAAAACAAAATAAATTACTCTGCAAGAGTGACCATTTCTGCTTTTGGACCTTTGTCAGATGTTCCCATCTCAAAAGTAACAACATCACCTTCGTGAAGGCTTTCAAACTCAACCCCATTGAGGTCGTTTGCGTGAAAGAAGATGTCTTTTGTTTCACCCTCTGGTGTGATGAAACCAAATCCGTTAAGGACTTTTTTGATTGTACCTTTCATTGTATGAAGAGGTTAAAAAAATAAATTCCGCTAAGTGGTTGTGGGAATTTATCTTCTAAACTCTGTAAAACTCTACCTATTGGACAAGGCAACCATAGGGAGGTATTCAAAAAAAGCAAGTTTTAATTTAGTGTGCAGGAAGTTTTATTTGTTTTCCCCATTGATAGAATGCTCCTATAGAAAAAACGGCTATTCCAAATAT
>JAGYLK010000018.1 GCA_018401175.1 Candidatus Altimarinota bacterium | reverse complement strand
TAAACTTTTTAACTTTTGGACTCTTTAACTTTTTGACTTCTAAAAGAGCCTCTATACAAAAATAATTTGCTCTCCCACCGCTTGTGTGGGAGAATTTTTTTGATGAAAAAAAGAATTTCTCATTGGTTTCAAAAAATTTCTTCTCATGTAGAAGAGCGTCGTCGTGAATTCGAAAGATCACAAAAGGAACAAGAAAAAAAGACCCATGTTCCTCATGCGATATTACCCAGTCATACATCTGAGACACAAAAGATGGAAATTGATATTTCCATAAAGACAATTGTGAAAATCATTTTGGTTATCGCTCTCTTTTTGGCAGCGAAGGAAATTCTTATTGAATTAAGCAGCATCCTTGTTATGACATTTGTTTCTGCCATTCTTGTATTAGGGATATCTCCCATGCTTGATCGATTGGAAGCACACAAAATCCCTCGTCCACTGGCTATTGTTATCCTGTATCTTGCTTTTTTGGGAATTCTTACTCTCTTCTTTATACAGCTCGTGCCAATTATTATCCGACAATTGATCGCTATTGCGTATGATCTCCGCGAATTTTTCTCTGAACCAATAAACCTTCCTGCATGGACGGGAGCCCTTGGTCTTGATGCAGAATCTCTTTCTTCTCTTTTGGAAAATAACGTCGCTACTCTCGCAAAGAATCTTCAATCCGTAGCAGGATCAACCTTTAATGTTGTCGGTTCCATATTTTCAAGTGTTGTAAACCTCATTATGACACTTACGCTCCTTTTCTTTATGTTTTTGGAGCGAGAACGTCTTGGCGTATCAATCCTCAAGCTTTTCCCCGCAAAAAATCAACATATCATTCAAAAACGAACTCTTGCCGTACAATCCAAGATGGCTGAATGGTTCCGTGGACAATTCATTTTAATGATTCTTGTTGGATTATTTGTCTATATATGGATGTCCGTACTTCACTTTACGCTCGGATTTGAATACGCCGTCACAGTAGCGCTTCTCGCTGCCTTTGCTGAATTATTGCCTTATGTCGGTCCATTTGTTACCTATGTATTGGTGGGACTTATTGGAATTGAAATATCCGGAAGTGCCTTTGTTATTGGACTTCTTTGTGTGGGAATGACACAATTTTTGGAAGGAAATTTCCTTGTTCCAATCGTCATGAAACGCGCCGTGGGCATCTCCTCTGTTGTCGTCATATTAGCTTTACTCATTGGAGGATCACTCGGATATGCGATTGGCGGAATTGGCACAGCTATTGTCGCTATGATTTTCTCAATCCCGATTGCTGCTACTATTGGAATGTTTTTGGATTCCGGAAATCCTCGTTAATCGCCCTTTTCTGTAATTTTGGCAAAATAAATATCTCCTCCGGCATCCGGAAAGGGTTCTACTTTTTTCGTTGGAAATAATGATGGTATTCTCTCCCATTGTTGAGGAAGAAACTCAATC
>JAGYLK010000017.1 GCA_018401175.1 Candidatus Altimarinota bacterium | reverse complement strand
TCCTCACCAAGCAATTACTCGTGCCGAAGCAGCAAATGTCATTTGGAATGTTCTCCAATTGAAACGCTAACTAATTTTGTTTGTCATAAGAAAAAATGGGGAATCAACATGACCCATTTTTTATAATTTGTTTCTAATAGTCTGCATATCTGAAAAACACTTTTATTGACTTTCTACGATTTTTCTTTTAAAAAGTGAAGTGATGAAAAAGTTAGTCTGGGTGCTTTTACTCCTTATTCCGGCCCTCTGTAGTGGAAACAAGAGTCTGGATTTTGATCTTCTCCGAACGGAAGAGACCCCGGGATTTTTTTCTGTTATCGTCTTTCCCAGTGAAGAGGCGTACCCCATACAAAAAGAAATTGTATTTGTAAAAAATTTTTCGAAACAAGAAACGAAAAAATACACTCCAATTCTCTCCTTTCTTAGTGAACTCGGTGCCACAATAATTGCGTCTCCTCCTCCCGAAACAGACACAAAACAATTCGTCAGCCTTGGTGATTCCTTTGGAAACGAAAAGAATTTTTCGCTGAATGACAATCAAAATCCGCTAGATGCATTTGAGGAATTTTCACTTCAAAATCTACAACCCGTATTTTTTCAAAATATCCATGCCGAATTTGGAGGGAATATAAGTAATGTCGAGCAATTCAAAACAAATATCATTGGCGACAGAGGCGTAACCTTTATTGGGAAATTCGAAAAAGACATGCGTACACGAATGCTTCTTCATGCCAATCAAGGGGGACAAAACGTCCAATTTGAAATCCCTTTGAACCTTCACGACACAACACTTTCTGCTTCTCCTGTAGCAAAAGAATTACCACAACTCTGGGAACAACTACACAATGAAAAAATAAATATGCCGTCGAAAAAGACTCATTTTTCTTTCTTTCCTTGGATTTTGGGCGGAATAGGAATTCTCATTCTCGTGGGAATTTTTATTCGACGATCTCTTTTTAAATATAATCAGTTTTGGGAAAATCAAGACTCGATTCAAGAAGAACTTCCCTGGAGAACCATCTCTTCCAAAACAGAAAATACCCCGAGCAATCCGTTTGAAATTGAATAAAGCAGGTGAATACAAATATCAATCTTCAAACTTCTATTTTCAAATATGGAATTTCTTTGCAATTCGTAATTTGTAGTTTGATATTTGAAGTCTGTAGTCTGAACTCACACCTTCTCACACGTCCCTTTCGTCTTTCCCCACACGCCTTTTTTTAACTTTTTTGCTTGATCATGATAGAAACGAAATTCCTCTTTGCGAGAAAACGGAAAATAAAAATACCCACGCGCCAGTCCTAACTTCAGAAGCTCCGCGGTCGTATCAATTCCCTCTTTTGTAAACGGATACGCCAAACGCCGTCCATATGTATCGCGTTCATCACTCAATTTGTCATAGATCAAACAAACTTTCGTGGCATTTTTAAAAACGTGTTTTGTCCAATCACTCGCTTCCTTTCCACAATACTGAATCGGCTTTGTTGGATGTACTGTTTCTGGCGTGTCTATTCCCACGAAACGAACTTTTGTGTCATCTCCCAAAACAATGGTGTCTCCATCTGATACGCTTTTTATTTCAAACCATTCACATTTTTGGGGAAAATTTTTTGTCGCGAAATCTTCGAAGACAATATCGGAAAGTATTTTTTCATACGGGACAAAAGAGGAAATTTCTGCCTTTTTCTCTGGGAAAGTCGTACTACAAGCCGTAATTATAAAACCGAGAAACACGGAAAAAATAAATTTTCTCATAGACAAAGCATAGAAAATTCGTTGCCTCAAAAACAGAGGAGATTTTCACCAATTCTTCAGAACAAACACACCTATTCCTTCAAAAAACACTCATATATCCTGAGTTCTCCCGATAATTCCGGATGAAAACTCGCACAGAGAAAATTTCGATCACGGAGCAAAACGGGTTCGTTTTCAAACGTCGCCAAAACCTCAACCGACGCATCCATATTTTTGAACCGCGGAGCGCGAATAAATACCCCTTTTAAATGAGGGAATTGTACTGAATCCAAAGCCGCGATAAACGAATTTTGTTGCGCCCCAAATCCATTCCGATCTACTTCAAACTTCGCTCCCGCTCGTGCGCACAAAATTGCTCCCGCACACGTTCCAAATACTTTTAACTCTTGATTCTGAACTCTCGACTGAAAAAGCGTCCACATATCTTTTTGCTCCATCAAAAGAAAAAGTGTCGTCGACTCACCACCAGGAATAATCAAATGGGAAACAGATTCTAATTCCTCTTTTGTACGAACTTTTAGAAACTCGACGTTCAAGGAATCCAACATTTTTGCATGCTCCACAATCGAACCCTGCAACGCCAATATTCCAACTTTCATGTTTTTAATTCTGTCATTGTGAACCAAGTGACTCAATACTACTCAATGAAGTAACCTATTCCAAATTTGAAGTTTGTCGTTTGTAGTTTGAATGATTTCCCGGCAAACTTTTTCTCACCGCATGCACAAACGCAACTAACTCTTTTTTCCTTTTTTCTGGAATTTCATTCCACCGTTCATTTGTAATAGCGCCTTCGACAGCATAGAGAAAACAAGAACACATGCCTTTTTCCCATCCTTTTTTTTCAAAAATACGCCAAAATACTTCTTCCGTCCCCAGATTTTTCAACTGTTCTTCTGTACAAATTCCCACCTCCCATAATTTTTCTGCACACTTCACTCCAATATTTTTGAGCTTCATCAATTCTGAAATCTGCTGATCCTTCTCCATTATTTGAAGTTTGAAATCTGTAGTTTCAAGCGTTAGCGACTCGCATATTTCACCGCCAATGAATCTATTTCCAATCCTGGCATTGCAGAACCCAATCCCGCGGAAATTTCTGCCAATTTCTGTGGATCATCGTAATGTGCTACTGCCAACACCATAGCGCGAGCCATTTTCTGTGGATTTTCTGCAGAAAAAATCCCCGAACCAACAAATACTCCATCCGCTCCAAGTTGCATCATCATCGCTGCGTCAGCAGGCGTTGCTACGCCTCCGGCAACGAACGTAACTACTGGCAATCGACCCAAATCCGCAACTTCCTTTACCAATGTTTCTGGTACTCGATATTCTTCTGCTTTTTGCGCTAAATCTGAACCGGACAACTCTTTTATTTCGCGCTCAATCTGACGCCAATGTCGAACTGCTTCAACCACATTTCCCGTTCCCGCTTCTCCTTTTGTACGAATCATAGCTACTCCTTCATTCACACGACGTAATGCTTCACCCAAATTCCGAGCACCACACACAAACGGAAGTTTGAAAGGAGTTTTGTCAATATGAAATTCCTCATCTGCTGGGGTCAAAACTTCTGATTCATCGATAAAATCTATATCAAGCGCTTCCAAAATCTGCGCCTCAACAAAATGTCCCACTCGCACTTTTGCCATAACGGGGATTGAAACTGCTTTTTTGATCGCCAAAATCATATTGGGATCGCTTGCTCGAGCTACTCCTCCATCTTTCCGAATCAAAGAAGGAATCCGCTCCAATGCCATAACCGCAACCGCTCCCGCTTCCTCTGCAATCTTGGCCTGCTCCACGTTCATCACATCCATAATCACGCCAGACTTCATCATCTGCGCCAAACCAGATTTGAGCTCGAAAGTGTTTTTTGAAATGTTCATCGCCCG
>JAGYLK010000016.1 GCA_018401175.1 Candidatus Altimarinota bacterium | reverse complement strand
TCCCGCCTTCATAAGGTCAATATAAGGATGTTTCAACGAAAATTTATTATCAAATATGGTTTTCCGCAATATCAATTTCCACCATTTCAATGGCAATTATCATTTCATGATCATGTAATTCGCGGGGACAAAGATTTTGAAAATCATTTCAATTATTGTGTGTATAATTTTCTCAGACACTCATTGCCAGATAATTGGAAATGGACTTCGCTACATTTTCCGGAGATGCTTGATATTTATGAATAAAATGGGTTGGATATGAACATAAAGACAGATCCATGTGCCTCCGCTTCCTTGTAAAGGAAAACAATACAAATTTTATCGCTGTCTCAACACTCCAGAAAAATACGTTGCATGAGCAGAACTTTTTCGCGAAAAGGAAAAATTTCGAAATGGTTGTAAAAAAGAGGACCAATTTATTTTTTCTTCATTTCCTGTGATAAGTGTCTCGGAAAAATCAATGATTGTGCGGAGTTTACTGAAATTCACATATCCGAAACTCTCTGCGGAAGCGAAGTCAAAAAGAACGCTTTGTCGGAAATCTTCATTTCGAGCAAGATTTGAATTTTCAGTATCAAAAGCGCGCATTATATTGGCAACTCCTCGTTCGTGAGAAGAGAAGATGAGTTGTCCATCTAGAAATCCGTATGAAAATTTTCGAGGAGAATTGGCGATTTCAAGGGAAGGAGAAGTAGCCGTAAAATAGGTTCGTTCGGCTTCTTGTTTTGTTCGAATCTCTACGCTCCGAGGATCGACGGCAACGAGCTCTTCACGAATACTTCCATCGGCCAATTTTTTTTCCACAATTTCGGTTGCTACCTGACTTTGTGCTGAACGGATTACGTGGTGAAGTGTTTGGATGTTCTTTTCTGTATCAGCATTTCCAAATCCCGTCACAAGAGTGAAGTAAGGAGCAGGAGAGGCCGTGTCTTCAAAGTCAAAAATTAATGCGTATTGTCCACGCATTTGAGAGAGAAAATCTTTTTCGAAATCAAATTCTGGCCCGAAAATGCTTCGGAATTCGGATCGGAGTAATCCATCAAATACAACAGAAAATTGAGGATGGAGATCTGATAAAAATGCGCGAGTATGGAGAAATTTGGCATACAAATCATTTCCATTCATGAAGAAGAATGTATCCCGCGGAGAAAATTGTGCCATTTGTGGCAATAATTCATTTGGAGTATTTCGCAATTGTTCTGCCGAGAAAACTCCTTCAGTAGTCACAAATTTGGCATCAATGAGCGTTCGGTCTTTTTCCAGATTCAGCGTAATTCCAACGGCCGGAACGGTATCAGAAAGTGCCCTCAAAAGAGGTTCTTGTGTAATATATTTTTCTCCCAGAAATTCTGTATTGAGAAGGGAATGTGTCTTCGCAAAAAGAATCGCATCTGCTTGAAGGGGAAAGTCTTTTGCACACTCAATATAATCGGGGTCTCCTGCAATTTTTTTCTCAGAAAGTGAGCGGGTGAGGGTTTCGACGGAGCTTCCAATCAAAAGCCATCCATCTTTGAAAATAAAGGCAAGTGGTGATGAAAATGCTGGCGTTTGTACGGTTATTTCATGTGCAGTTTCTTCGACAAGAGATTCGTCTGGAAGTGTCAAATTGAGGATGAATTCTTCTGTTTTTCGTTTATTTCTATAGCGGGCGGCAAGAATAAATTCATGTTTGGGGAGAAACGCCATTCCTGCACGATTTCCAATCCACGGAGTAATTTCCTCCATGGTTATTCGCGGAAGATAGGTCGAGAGAATATTTTCAGCTGGGGAGGTGATGTCGGTTTCTATAAACGTATCTTGCCATCGTTCGAGTGCCGTTTGATTGAGTGAAAACTCTACAAATAAAGAACTGGAAGAAGGGAATATTTGTGACAATTGTGCTGTTGGTTGGCTCCATATATGCCACAGTATTCCGGCAGTTCCTACGGCAAAGAGGAAAGCGCCGAGGAGAAAAACACTGGTTTTAGGAGTACGAGATTTCGTTTTTTGTGCTTTGTTCATCGGGCAGGATTGTGTCAAAATCAGGCTTCAAAATCAAGTTATAATTTTGGACGAAGAAAAATTTTTCCACAGGGAGCTCTGGATACTCACAGGGTCGGGAATATTCACATTTTGAGGTCAGATTCTTCAAACAGGAAGGTTGTTATGTGTACATTATTTTATAGAAATGAAAAAATTCCTAAGACAGAACGCCTTAAGAATTTATTTTGCTCACATGGTCGGGGAGAGAGGACTCGAACCTCCGGCCTCACGGTCCCAAACCGCGCACTCTACCAACTGAGCTACACCCCGACATCAATTAGAGCAGGGGCAGTTTAGTTTTGGACATAGAAAAGTCAACTGGATTTTGAGGCGTTCAATTTATGTTTTGAGGAGAAAAAAGCAGGTTTTTCTTGAGATTGTTTTTGTGGCAGGCTTTGGAGAAAAGAAAATGATGTGATAAAGAGAGAAAGCATTTTCGTTGCATATCTTCCTTTCTCAATCGGTCGGGCCTCTTTTTGAACCTTTAATTTCCCTTTAATGGCTATGCACTTTTTTGGAAATGAGTAAAATGCGGACAAACGGGGTGTAGCTCAGTTGGTAGAGTTCACGGCTGGGGGTCGTGAGGCCGCTGGTTCAAGTCCAGTCACCCCGACCAGAATTTCATTCAAAATAGAGAATCCGTGTTTGAAATATATGGTACACTTTTCTCGATGCGAAAAATTATTGCATGGATATCTTTTTGCGGAATATTCGTTGGGGCTTCCCTTTTGGGAGGAATTTCTTTTGTTGAAGCAACTCCACGATTGGCTCAAGTAGGACGTGCATATCAGTTTGATGGAGTGGATGATTATGTTGATTT
>JAGYLK010000015.1 GCA_018401175.1 Candidatus Altimarinota bacterium | reverse complement strand
AGTTCTCTTTGTGCAATATACAATTTAATTAGAATTTTTTCGATCGTAAAGAGATCCCGCATTCGCGGGATGAGTTCCACTAGCCGCTCGTTCCTCGCGGAGTGTCACTCACTTTACTCCCAAATCTTTTTTGAGTGCGTGTAAATGTCGAGCGGTTTGATTGTCCGTTCGAGATAAATCTCGTATTTTTCGAGTTCCGTGCATAATCGTCGTGTGATTCTTTCCTCCAAAATCATCACCAATTGCCTCAAAACTCATTTTTAAAATATCTTTACAGAGCAACCAGCAAATCTGTCGTGGAAAAACAATTTCCTTTTTTCGTGATGTCCCCAGAATTTCCGTAGCAGGAATTTGAAAGTAATCAGAAACCATGGTGATAAGATCGTCTGTACATCGTGCAAGGGCAGATGTTCCATCGGCTTTAATTTCAATTTCGCGTTCAGGATTAATAGATCGAAAAATTTTTCCAACAGTCTGTGGCGTAGGCGCAATTCCTCGTAAATCCGTTTCTGCTGCAATTTGATTTAAAATATTTTCGAGTTCTCGGAGATTGTGACGAATATTGTTTGCCACAAATTCTTGTACGTCGGGAGGCAAGAGAAGTTGTTTTTCTCTCATTTTTTCCTGGATAATAGCAAGTCGTGTTTCAAAGTTTGGCATTTGCACGTCTGCAAGTAATCCCCATCCCATACGGCTTCGGAGGCGATCGCTCATTCCGAGTAGTTCAGAAGGGGGGCGGTCGGCAGAGAAAACAATTTGTTTTCCGTATTCAAATAAATCGTTGAAGGTATTAAACAGTTCTTCTTGTGTTTTTTCTTTTCCTTCAAAAAATTGTACATCGTCCAAAAGGAACACATCCACTCGTCGGTATTTTTTTCGGAATTCGTCCGTTTTTCTATTTTTTATTGCTTGTACAATTTCATTTATAAATCGTTCAGACGTAACGTAGAGCACAATAGACTCAGGGGTTCGTTTTCGTACATCGTTCGCAATTCCCTGAAGTAAATGAGTTTTCCCCAGTCCCACTCCGCCAAAGATGAAGAGCGGATTATATTGGGGTTTTACTTTTGGATTACACGTAGTATTTACTACTGCCTGACAGGCAGCGTGGGCAAATTGGTTTTCATCTCCGACAATGAAGTTTTCAAGTGAAAATTTTTCCAGTGTAATTCGTGAGTCGAGTCCGGGCGCAACACGTGTTTCTTGTCTATTGGGAAGTTTTCGGGGTTTTGTGGGGGCGGCAAATACTTCAGGATCAGCTTCCTTGTTTTCTGTATCGGCGAGAGAAAGGTCTACACGAAAAAAAATCTTATCTATCTCCGGCATTACGGCTTGCATGTTCGCCAAAATAATACTGTAGTATTTTGATTGAAGCCAGTTGGCATTCATTTCTGTTGGACAAGTCAGCTCTACGGCTCCCCCAGATATTTGCGAT
The DNA here is from genome assembly GCA_018401175.1 of Candidatus Altimarinota bacterium. Classification (GTDB taxonomy): domain Bacteria; phylum Patescibacteriota; class Gracilibacteria; order UBA4473; family UBA4473; genus M50B91. Next base: position 113 of record JAGYLK010000015.1, on the reverse strand, counting down.
ATTTCTACCTTTTTAAACCAAGTGAGGAATTCCATTCGTGAAATTTTTTCGCCCATGCGAGCGAGGACGGCATTCCAGACTTGAGTCTTGTCCATTTTAAAAAGGGGGGAGGG
>JAGYLK010000014.1 GCA_018401175.1 Candidatus Altimarinota bacterium | reverse complement strand
ACTGCGATAAAAAGTCCCCACGCCCAACCAGCAAATGTTTCTTCAAAAGACGGAAAGAGAAACACACTCGCTGCAATAAAAATACCCGCACCGACGACAAACACCTTTCTATATTTCATGGCTCCATTTTGGCAAGGAGAAAAACATACGTCAATTTTTAGAGACGATTGATACAGCCGTTACATGCAACGGCTCAATATTTTTTTCCGCCTTATACGTCCAACCGCGTAAAAATCTCCTTCTCCACAAACTTCTTACTTCGTGCATGCGTCAAACGAGAAATCTGCTTCAACGCCTCCGGCATCTTCTCATTTCCCTTATCGAACCACGGTTTCTGCACGTTGAGAGAAAAGGGACGACTCGGCTGTCCATCCACAGCTAACTTAATCGCTGATTTGAATGCATCAATATTTAATAAATCCTGATCGCTAAATACCGGCGCCATCTCTTTTGCCATCGCCTCAGCATCCTGCGCTCCAATCTTATAACACATCATCGTTCCCACGTTTCCAAAAACCGCCTCCTTCAAATTAAGCCCTCTCTTTTGCCCAGACGTATCAATTTGACCTAAATATTGATGCGCAATATTCAAGGATAAACGATATTTTCGGGCTTCGGACAAAATGGACTCAATCGAATCGGTCACGTAATTCTGGAACTCATCGATATAGAGATAAAAATCTGTTGGTTTTTCTCCCGCCGTTAAATTCTTTTGTCGACGCAATGCCGCCATTTGGAGTTTTGAAACAATAATCAATCCCAGCAATTTAGAATTAATTTCTCCGGTCATTCCCTTGGACAAATTCATGAAGAGGATTTTTCCCTCATCCATCACCTTGGCAAAATCAAATGCAGACTTCGTCTGACCAATAATGTTACGCATCATGGAGTTGGTCACAAACGCTCCAAATTTCGCCGCAAAATACGGAATCATTTCTTGCTTCTCTCGCTGTCCCGTCTGTGCCATTTGCTTCGTCCAAAAACTCTTCACAACAGGATTTTTGACATGCTGCACTTTTGCTCGCTGAAAGGCATCGTCTGTAAAGAGACGAACAATATCCGTCAAAGCTCCGCCATTGGGATCTGCCATCAGCGTCAAAACTCCGTTTCGGAAATAGTCCTGAATTCGTGGTCCAAATGTCTCCTCGTCAAACATCTTAATCATGATATTCATCGCATCCAACGCAACCATATCGCGCTCCTCATCGGTTTCAGCCTCAAGCAAATTCAATCCCATGGGACGCTCTAAATCTGATGGATTAAAAATAATCACATCATCTACACGCTCTTTGGGCACAAAGGGAAGCAATGATTCAATCAATGAACCATGCGGATCTATAACACAAACCCCACGATTTTCTCGTAAGTCCTGACGAATCATTGTCTGGAAAATAGAAGATTTTCCCGTACCCGTCTGTCCAATGACGTAGAAATGACGAAATCGATCTTCTGGAGCTAAATATACTGGTCGCACAACGCCGCGATACACATTGTCTCCGAGATAAAGCCCTTCTGTGGGAATATTTTTCGGTACCGGTGCAATTTTGAAATTCTGCCATTTCACACCCGGCGTTTGATTATATTTCGTGTGCGGAAAATGGAAAATCGATGCCAACTCCTCCGTGGAGAGAAGTAATGGATTTGGCGTTGTCCATGAACGACGAAATGCACGTAACAAAAAATTACTAATTAATTCCCGTTTACTATGCCATTTTCTATGTTTAAAAGTATTCAGCGCAGGAGATCCATACTGACTAAATGAATTCAATAATGACGTCATATTTATCTGTGCAATCTTTTTTTCATGAGAACTCGTCACACAACGAATAATTGTTTTAAATCCATGACGTTCTGCTTTTTCATCAATCGCCTGTGTCGTTTGTTGTGATTCCGTATCTTTTTCTCCCGTGTCAGAATTTTTTGAGTCTTCTTCTGCGCCATGAACGAGGAGCGAAAATAATGAGCCCAGGAGAGAAAGCGGATTCCACCACGCAACTGATTTTTTCCCAGAACCCAATTGTTTTGACAATTTACGCGCTGATTTTTGCCATGAATCCTTGGCTGGACGAATCATTATCTGAACTGCTGCGGAATTTCCTTTATCATCTGACGCATTTGAAAGCGTATTCAAAATATTGTTTACCGGATCGGCTGATTCGAACTTTTTGAATGTCTTAATGGGATAGCGGAAATTTTTTTCTCCCGTCAAATATCCCGTAATTTGATGTGTTTTTTCGTGAAAAATTTTTGGAGATTCTGTTGGTTCCACCACTGCTTCTGGATAAAAACTCGTAATTTGTTTCTCGATAACTTGCTGCAACTCGCGCGGACATCCAACGTAAAATGAGATTTCTCCGTTTTTGGCAATATATTCAAGCGAAAGGAAATCCTGATTTTTCCAGATCCGATCAATATCTGACGAATGAATTCCATAGAGAGACTGAAAAAAATGATCTGCGACAGAAACAACTTTGTGCATATCGGCGGTTTGATCCCGCTCTCGGTCGTAATCTTCTTTGGACTCTTTCTTGGGAATTAATACTTGGAGAAATATAAAATCAAGCGAACGATTAAAGTCTTCTCGTTTTCGTAACCATCGCACAAGCAACACCGCTAGAACTGCTGTAGCTGCCACACTTGCGACCGCGATAAAAATTGTATTTTCCATCCGGTGCAAATTGTAGCACAAGTTGATAAAAATATGGGAATTGGGAAATTTTGTATAGGAAAAGAGCGAAACACCGAAGTATCTCGCCCTTCATAAATCAAATCATCTCTTTTTCCGTGGAACGAAAAGAAGGAATAGTTTCAATACCAAATATCCCAAAAGAAAAAATAATGGCATCGATAGAACTAAAAACCACCAATTCACAAGCATCGCTAAAACCACAGAAAGTGTAGCAAAGACGCTAACCACGAGACAAAGAGTCATCAACAAAATTTTCCTCATTTTGTTTTTGTTTTATTTAAAAGAGCATGATTTGATTGTCCGAGAAGAAATCAAACCAAAGCTCTTAATTACTTTATTTGACTCACTTTCCCGAACACCTAGGAAGTAAACTTTTTTTATTTTTTTGTCAACTATTCAGTATTGCAAAATATCTCACTTTTTGACACACTCCACCTCGATGAAACTCGTTAAAAAATGGTATCTCTGGATCGGACTCCTTGTCCTCTTCTTTGGAATTTGCGCATGGCCAATTCGCTGGGCATTTACTCCGAATTTTCTGACGCAAACACATCTCGTTCTTCTGACAAACGAAGCAGAAGCTCGACCGTGCGGAGGATTTGTAACGGCAATAGGAGAAGTTAGAATTTTCCCGTTAAAAATAACCTTGCGCAACGCCTACGCGCTGGCAGAAAAAAGCTTTGGGACGGCACAACCTCCACTCAATAAAGTCGCACCAAGTGTGAAATTCTGGGATCTCGGAACTTCTCCAGATGTAGCCGTATGTGCCGATTTCTTCCACGGAGGAGCCAAAATGATGGGAATCAAACATTCACGTGTCATTTTTATCAGCAATAAAATCGCCGAAAAAATTATAGATGACCCCAATTTCTTCGCAGATATGACTCGAACAGTCGCAAATGTAGATCGACATGACGAACAAATGCTAGCAGAACGAAAATCTCCACTTGCAGATTTCGGAAAAAAAATAGTGCTTAAAACAATTTTTACACCATGGAACTGGCCACGTCTCACACGAGAGATCGGAAAAGCTGTACAATCTGGCGAACTCTATATTTCTGGAATTTCTCCTGATCTGAAACCGGGAGCAAGTGATATCGCCGCAATAGAATGGAATCTTGGGGGAGGAAAATCGTCTCGATTTCTCGAACGAAATCTCGATATTTCTATACGAGAACTCCGACCACAACACTGGCAAGTAATCGTAAACACCCGACTCGATCATCTCGGACAACAAGACGAACCGCTCTCTCAGTTATGGAAAGGCGGAGTTGAAATGCGATGGCCAGACGCATGGGGCGCACCAGATGAATTCGTCGATATCGCACTCGCACCAGGAGAAAAATGGAACCAAGAATGGATTTTTGAACCACACGGAACACTCCAACATGTTGGCGTATTCGCTCCACGAGGACAAAAGTGGAATGTCGATTGGCGATTGTCTCTCTTTGGACAGGAAACATTTGAAGAATCAAACTTTGAAACGCATGAAAATATCGGACTCTGGAATGGAACAGTGCGAACCGATCGCAGAGATTTTAACTGGAAAGAAAAGGAAGATACGACGAAACCATTTGTAACGCTTCACGAATGGCTCTCTATGAACCAAATTCCAAAAGAAGCACAAGAACGATGGGGAAAAAACTTCCTCCAATCAAGCGCTCGATTTAGCGTTGCAGAAATACATTTTTCTGAACCAGTAATAGTAACGAAAAATATGAAAGTTGTATTCCGTGATAAAAATTTTGAAAACAAAGAAATAACAAACGATCCCAGGTTTGATGAATTGCTCCTCTGGAACGGAGAACAAACGGCGCTGATTGGATTTTGGCAAGAATCCGTTCAGCCAAATGAACGATTTTCTATTCGATTAGAAGGAATTACCGATGCTGCTGGAAATGAAATTTCGGAAAAAGAATATACGATTATTGACCGAACGGAGTAAATTTGTAGATTGAAGTCTGAAGATTGTAGTTTGATAAAACCATATCTCACAAGGAACTTCAAGCCCTTCAGTATTGAATAAATCACGCTTTTGGGTATAATATCTCGACATCAAAACAAACACATGAATTCACATTTTGACTCATTTACCCCTTTCGCTCGCAATACGCTTATCCTCGCACAGGAAGAAATGCGCACTCTCGGCGAAAAACAAGTACAAACGCAACACCTCCTTCTCGGACTCCTTCGCCAGCCAAAATCTATGGCAAGCGATATTTTGAAAAGTTTTGGCGTAACACACGAAAATGCTTTTCGCATTTGCGAAGAACTCCGAAGCGTCGATACCAAAACAAAAAAGGAAGTCACAAACGTATTTTCTCCCTTTGCTGAAAAGGTAGTAGAAGCTGCCGCGCAAGCGACGCTCGATTTTGGACACGCAATGGTCGACTCTGAGCACATTCTCTACGCACTCCTTCGTCAAAAAAATTCTGGTGCTGTTCACGTACTCCGAACATTGATGGTGCGTCCAGAACAGGTTATTCAATATTTAGAAGAATTGTTTCAAAAAACAAATGATTCTCTTGCGAAATCGAAAAACAATACTCTTGATCAAACAAATATTGATTCCTTGCTTGATGGATTACAAAGTATTTTGGTTGGGATTAGCACTCGTCCCGGAGATGATCGTTCGGGAAGCGGGGGACAATTCGCCCCCGGGCAAGATATGTTTGGAGGAATGGATTTGCTTGGAGGACAACCCCAGAACCGAGACTCTCATAAATCAGGCAAGGCGAAGAAACTTGCTCTGGATTATTTTTGTGATGATTTCACAGAACAAGCGCGCGAGGGAAAACTCGACACCATTATTGGACGAAATGTTGAGATTGAACGCACGATTCAAATCTTGAGCCGAAAAACAAAAAACAATCCCGTTCTCCTCGGAGATCCCGGAGTGGGAAAAACAGCGATTGCTGAAGGACTTGCACAGCGTATTGCCACTGGACAGGTTCCCGATTCTCTCATGGACAAACGAGTTCTCTGCCTTTCTATGGCAAATTTGGTTGCCGGAACAAAATATCGCGGAGAATTTGAAGAACGATTAAAACGGATTATTGAAGAAGCCTCCGCAAGTGATAATGAAGTAATTCTCTTTATTGACGAACTTCACACCATCATCGGAGCAGGAAGCAGCGAAGGATCCCTCGACGCAGCAAATATATTGAAACCCGCTCTCTCTCGAGGAAATATTCAAGTTATCGGTGCCACAACGATAGACGAATACCGAAAACACGTAGAAAAAGACTCCGCTCTCGCACGACGTTTTCAAGCGGTAAACGTCCCCGAACCAACCGAAGAACAAGCGATACAAATTTTGAAAGGACTTCGATCTCATTTCCAAGATTATCACGCCGTAAATATAACAGATGAAGCTCTCGAAGCAGCAGTAAAACTCAGTATTCGCTATATTCCTGACCGATTTTTGCCAGACAAAGCAATCGACCTGATTGATGAGGCGTGTGCCGCAAAAGGATTAACAAATCGATTAAACGGAAAAGAAATCCGCGAAGTACGCAAGAAACTCACCGACACACAACAAAAGAAAGAACAAGCCGTCCTGACTCAAAATTACGAAAAAGCCAATAAACTCCACCAAACAGAGCAAGAACTCGAAGAACAAATCCGAAAAATGAAAACCAAGAAGGTTTCTGGAAAAGCACGAAAAAAAGTAGAGCAAGAGGACATCGCCCATGTGCTCGAACTCACAACCGGAATTCCCGTCGCAAAATTGATCGGTTCTGATTTGGAAAATTTAAAGACATTGGAAAACGTTCTTGAGAAAAAAATCGCCGGACAAAATCCCGCCATCGAAACTATCTCCCGAGCAATTCGTCGATCTCGACTCGGATTACAAAATCCAGCTCGTCCACTCGGAGCATTTCTCTTCCTTGGTCCAACTGGAGTGGGAAAAACCGAACTCGTACGACAACTCGCGAAAGAAGTCTACAACGATGAAAAATCGTTGATAAAAATCGATATGTCTGAGTTTAGCCAACCACACACAGGAAGTCGTTTGGTCGGATCAACTGCCGGATATGTAGGACACGAAAATGGCGGAGAATTGACAGAAAAAGTACGTCGTCGTCCCCACTCAATCGTCTTATTTGATGAGATTGAAAAGGCGCACAAAGACGTTCATAACATGTTGTTACAGATTTTTGAAGATGGAAATCTGACGGACGGAAAAGGACGAACCGTGAGTTTCCGAAACTGTGTAATTATTTTGACATCAAACATTGGCGCCAACCGATTCCAACAAAACGCAAATTCTATTGGATTTGGGGCAACAAAAACAGATTTGGCCGAAAGTGAATCTGAGTTCAAAAGCATTTCTGACGATGTACAAAAGGATTTGAAAAAAACATTCACTCCTGAATTTTTAAATCGTTTGGACGCAACGGTCATTTTCAAACCACTCGATCGAGAAGCGATTAAGCGAATTGTTCAACTCCAACTCAAGGAATTTGAAGCACGATTAAAAGACAAAAAAATCACGCTCAAGATTGGAGGAAATGTCGTCAATGCTCTTGCCAAAGCAGCATACAATCCAGAATTTGGCGCACGAGAAGTTCGACGCGTTCTTGCCGACAGGCTTGAAACGCCGCTTGCGGAAGCACTGATTTCTGGTGAAATGACGGACAATCATGAATATATCGTTGGTCACGATGCAAAGAAGAATGCCTGCACGTTTGCTCTCGCGAAGAGTTGAGACGTCACACTTTCAAAAAATAAGACTATTGTTGATTCTTAGGATTTTTGACTCCAAAAAAAAATTGACCAATATTGAGAATTAATGTAAAGTGCGTTTGTCAAATAAGTCCAAATATTGTGATTTATTTGCAAATAGTTCTTTGATTTTTCGCCACCAATAAATGGAGATACTGAATGATCTGTTTTGTTTTTAACAGAAGACAGGAGAGATTATTTAGTATTCACCTTAAACAATTATTTTATGAAAAAAAAAGTTAAATTTATGGGGATGAATCGATATCCTGCTAGCGGAAAAGCTGAAATCATTAAAAAATTTCAAGGAACAAAGCCAAATGAAATAGAGCAAAAAGTTCAATCTGTGATTGAAGCTGAAGAGGAAGAAAGCGCTTATCATCCCCGAAGAAGAAATCCATTCATGTTTTTTTATAAAATCGGAAACATAGAATTAATTCTGGTTTTCTTTAATGGATGGAGGATTGTTGGAATTCTTAATGAAAATGGGGTTGTCGATGACATCACCGTGCTTCATAAAGAAAAACTCCGAAAATTTATTGATAGTGGCGAAAAAAAAAAAC
>JAGYLK010000013.1 GCA_018401175.1 Candidatus Altimarinota bacterium | reverse complement strand
GTTGATTCTCCATTAGGAAGTTTTTTCAAGAACTGCGAATGGTATGCCGCTCCCGTAGTTTTTCCCGTAGACAAATCAATTCCCATTCCATACGCCCCTAATTCCATATTTGCTTTTCCATCAGATTCATCTGTCGGTACGCGCAACATTGCCAACACCGGAACGCGATTAAATACAATCACGCGCACGTCCGGAAGTCCCACTTCGGTCAAACGACGAAATGAAGAATGAGCCCTCAAAACTTCTTCAAAAATAACGCTATCTCTGACACCGGAGATAGAATATTTTCCATCTAGAATCTCAATACAATGACGATAAATATCCTCTGCTGTAAATTTTTCCCCAGACGGCGTAATCCATTTCTCATTTTTTTTACTGAGAAATACATAAATTCCCCCACCACCAAACCCTCTATTCGGCTTCAAAACAAATGCGTCAGGAAGGGAATTCAAAAATTCTGGTGTTACTTGTGCGTGATTTTTTAGAACATGAAAGAGTTTCGCCACACCAATACCACGAGAAGAAAGAAAATTCTTGGTAAAAATTTTATCATCCGCAAATTTTTTATCTGCCAATGAGTTATGCCGAGAAATGTACTCGAGATTTCGAGCATTCATGCCCAATATCTGATTTGCCCGTTCAAAAAATCTCATTCTTCACGGGAGTCATCACCAAATAATGCTGAAAATCGAAAATATTCCGTCAACCGTAACCCTGTCCAACGTCCGATCCAGACACATCCAATTATTGGTAACAGTATGATCTCTGGAAACGCCAAAATTGAATTTTGTACCCAACTCCATTGGACGAACGCAAAAGCCAAAAGGGAAACTACTACCGTCTCCCCTGCTATTTGAACCGCTGATTTCAATCCTCCCTCCGACTGAGCAGAAAGAAATTTTTCAGATACGGTCGACATCACCAACATGGGGAAGACGGCCAAAGCGAGATTGGTTTGTGCGTCCAGTTGTACCGCTACCCCGAGAACCAAAAAAAAGGAAAGCGCGAGTGCTGACAAAAGAAGTGATATTTTGGGAATATAGAGCAACTCTACGCGATCAAAGAGAAGCCGAATAAGGTAACTCACAACGAGCACAACGGCAAATACGACAAACCCAAAATTGAGCCCCAGGAGAATAAACGACAGTGTCAGCATTAATGGAGCATACACTCCAAACGTTCTCACTCCGATCACTTGTCGCGCAAATGCTATTAAAAACGTAATAAATGGCACCGCTAAGAGCAAGAAAAGAATACTCTGTGAAACTCCTCGCGAAACGAAATAGGTCATCGTTCGAGAAATCGGCAACAACCAAGACGTACTCGCTCTATCATCCAACATTTTATACTCCAATCCCCGTGTTCGAAGTTCATCTGCGACCGTATCAAATTCCGAACTAAAGAGAACATCCAATGCTTCTGGACGCGTGAGCAACATTTTTTCTGGCTGAAGAATTCCAAATCCAGGTTGTGTCAGTTTTCTCAGCTGTGAGAGAGAATCATCCGAAACCTGCACCCAAAATTTTTCAGTAGGATCAAATCGCTCTTCTACAGGAAAAGCCTGCCACCATTGCGCAAATCCTTGTACTGCTCCTGAATTTTCCGTATAAAAAATTACAAAATTTGATTCTTTCACAAAAGATTCCTTTCGTTGGAGTTGTTTTACAAATTGCTCATCAGCAGCCACACCAGAAACCGAACGCGAAAAGGGAATTACTTCCAGCCAGATACCATACTTTCCCGCTCGCTCAATAAGTCCTGTCGCATCAAAATCCGGGTCTGAAACCAAAGTTGCTCTTCGTCGGAAAATTGTTACCGTACGCTCTACCTGTTCTCTTTGTTGTCCCTGCCGAATTTGTAATCGCACAGTATATCGTCCTGGATTTTTAAATTCATATCCCATCTGCGCCCCCCACTTCATACGACTCCCATCACCAAAATCCCAAGAATAGACCGGAACTCCTATGGAAGGAGCCAGCAATCCTGAATTTGTAGCATCAAATAAGACTTTTTCTCCTGCTGGAATAAAAGAATCAACAGAAATAACTGGCTGTAATTCTGGTTCCACTGTTTCTTTTGGAATGCTTTGGGCCGCTGTAAAAGTAACACTCGCAAGGGCAAGCACTCCGAAGGTCAGAAATATTTTTCGCATCGCGCTAATTTTGCCAAATTTGGGTAAAAATGCTAGTTTTTTAACAAAAATGAAACGAATCACAAAAAAACTCTCCTTTTCAAAAAAAGAAATTCTCAAAAAATTCTCCCACGTCTTTCGCGGATTTTTTCGACGCAAAATTAAACTTCCTTCCAACGTACTCCTCAGCGCCTCTCATGGAAGTGCCCGCATCCCCATGCGATTAATTCACCACCTCTCCGTATATTACCAAACTTCTCCCCGTCTCTGGCTCAATTATTCTGATTATGGAACCAAATTTCTTCTCGAAGACGTCGCTCCCGAACAAAAAGTAATTCCCAAATATGGACGAATCGTGGGAGATCCCAACAGAGATGCTGACGCAAAAGATCTTATTCGTTTCACCGATTTCGGAGGAAATCGCATTTTTTCAGAACGATTTGAGCGAAGAATGACAAAATCAATAATTCGTTTTTTTTGGCGACGCAAACTCCTCAATTATTCCTATAATCCTTTTTATAAACAAATCTACAAAAAACTTGATGCCACGGTAAAAAGGCAGGGAGAAACACAGTCTCCTATTGTATTTATAGATGTTCATGATGTAGGAAATCGCATTCTTGGACGATGGAAAAATGAAGATTCTCAGCGAAAAGAAAAATTCCCAAAGGTCGTTATTTCCAACGCGGAAGATCTGCAAACCGGAGAAGAAAAATACGGAACAGCGCCTCATTATTTTCTTGAGTTTTTTGCTGATACTCTCGCACAGGAACTTAACCTTGAAAAGGATGAAATCAAGCTGAATCACGTCTATAAAGGCGGAAATATCATCCGTCATTTTGGAAACCCCCATCATAATTCTCGACTGCGTCGAATTTTGAGAGGACGCGAAATATTCGCTATACAGCTCGAATTCAACCGTTCGTTTTACCTCAACGAAGTCAACCAAATCCGATACAGATCAAAACTAAAATTGGTGAAGAACGCCCTCATGAATACGCTCAATCAAGTATGCGATTTTGAAAAAGACTTTTTGACAAACGATACAACCCTCGACGACAAGCAATGACTCTGATACAGTAGGCGTAATGAATATTCTCATCCACCGAATCGACACCACGCTTCCCCTTCCGGAATATCAAACAAAAGGAAGCCGCGCATTTGATTTTATTACACGCGAAACAACGATTATTGATCCTCATTCCATCGGATTTGTCCCCGGAAATGTTATCGTCGAAGTTCCAGAGAATCATTCACTCCTTATTTTGCCGCGGAGTTCTCTTTTTCGAAAAAAATCACTCTTGATTCCCAATGCACCAGGTCTGATTGACGGTGATTATTGTGGGCCAGAAGACGAGATACACATTCAGGTTCTCAACCTCAGCGACAAATCCGTAACCGTAGAACGAGGAGAACGCATTGCCCAAGGACTTTTTGTGCGATCAGAACGGGGAGAATGGCAAGAAATAGAACGACCAAAGCGCGATTCTCGTGGAGGATTTGGCAGCACTGGACACACATAATTAAACATCAATTTTCAAATTACAAACATTGAAATGAATGTACAGGAAATCGTAACAAAATTCCTAGATCGAGAAAATCTCGTAAACAAAAATATTGGCGTCGCTGTTTCTGGAGGAATTGATTCTACCGTCCTCCTCTATCTCATTGCAAAATGTGTAGATCCGGATAATATTTTTGTTATACACATTCATCACGGAACCCGCTCAGAATGCGATAAAGAGTGGGATACCGTCGAAAAAATGTGTAAAACTCTTCGTACACATTTTCTTGGCAAAAAACTCACCAGTGTTCCGCAAAAAAACCAAGAATCCGCATGGAGAGAAGAGAGAAAAAAATTCTTTAAAGAATGTTGTACAACACAAAAAATCGATCGAATCCTCACCGCACATCATGCAACGGATTTGGTGGAAACCATGATTTGGCGACTGACCAAAGGCTGTGGCATTTCTGGACTCGCCCCGTTTGATATTTCGACGAAACCCCTATGGAATGTTCCTCGCAGTGAGATTGAAAAATATGCACGAGAGAAAAACCTGAAATGGTGCGAAGATGAAAGCAACTTGAACACAAATTTTGAACGAAATTTAATTCGACACGAAGTCCTCCCTGTATTACGGAAAATTACACCAAACCTCGAACAGGTTTTTGTGCGTGAATCAGAAATCTTTCATGACGCAGCCACTTTTATTGAAAAGAATCTTCCTAACCTTGAGTCCATAGAGCGAAAAAAATTCCTCGAATGGAGTCCGACACTACAATCTGAATTTTTGCGCCGTATTGCGAAGAAAACGCCAAGTGCTTCTGAAATAGAGGATTGTTTGCGGTGGATCAATGGGAATCCGAGAGGTGGGAGTGAGAAGATGATTGGGGGAACGCGAATTGTTTTTAGAGAAAGGGTTTTGAGGTGGGGATAAAGTTTTGCTCCACTAAAGACCAGAAAATAATTTAATATTTCGAAGAGAAAGATATAATGTATTCAAGATTACCTTCTGCAAGAAAATAATGGAAACAATTACTCAAGTTATCTTATCCTTTCTCGGTATAATTGGGATTGGTAGTATTATTACCGCTATGATAAACAAATCTAAAGAGACCGCATTTCAAAAATTAGAACAAAAACAATGTCGCTATAAATCAATGCTTCTTTATATGGATGTGTATTTAAATCCTGAAAATATAA
>JAGYLK010000012.1 GCA_018401175.1 Candidatus Altimarinota bacterium | reverse complement strand
CTACGCACCTACGGCTATTTTTATAAATTTTTCCTCAGCGCCTCTAACTGTTTCTCATTCACCACCTTCAGTAATTCCGTATCACTCGCATTTCGAACATCTCGTACAGAACCAAAGGTTTTTAATAATTTTTTCCGTGTAACTCCCCCAATTCCATCTATTTCATCAAGTGCGGACTTTGTCATCGATTTTTCCCTCAAGGCTCGATTAAAAGAAATAGCGAAGCGATGAGCCTCATCACGACAACGTTGCAGTAATTTTCCAGCGGCAGAATGAGGATCGATTTCCACGGGTTCTGATTTTCCTGGGACAAACACTTCCTCTTCTCGTTTTGCCAAAGAAATCACTTTGTTGTGAAATTCCGATGGTAAGACTTTCAAAACCGAAGAAAGCTGTCCTTTCCCCCCATCGATGACAATCAAGTCTGGACTCGCCGGAACGTTCCATTCTCGCATCGCATGTTCAATAATTTCAATATCTAACTCATCTCGTGGATCATCCCGCGATTCTTTTAGTGACTGTTTTATGGCCAATAATGATTTTACATTCAGGGTGAAAATATTTGTTTTTCCCAAAGAAACAGGCTCTGGGGAAATGTTCTTTTTTGTAAATTTTCCAATAGATAATTCTTCTCCGAGCGGAGAAATATCAATACTGGAGAATCCCTTTTTTGTAAATGTAAAAAAATGTTCGTTTTGTTCTTTTGCGGTAAAATTTTCTTCTTCTAGGAGTTGTATCACCTTTTTCCAGTGTTTTTTGGCCACCAAAATATCAAAATCTTTGTGCTGGCGCCAGAATTTTCCAAGAGCCAACGCAGATCCCAAGCCTCCTAGTAGCGCCCAATCGATGTCTGTGAATAATTGAGAAAGCGTTTCTAGCTGTTTCAATATTTTGGAATTCTTTTTTTCCCATTGCTCACTTTCATTATCTCTTTCTCCTTCCAAAAGTCCGCGTATACGACGTTCTAATATTTCTTTCAGTGCTTTGAAATCGTCGATTTCTCCCGGTTTTAAGGTTTTCAATTTAAAACGTCGATATTCGTTTTTTCTGGGAATACCATCGATAAATACTACTTGGCTTGCCACCGTGTGTGTGCCGCTGAAGTGCGAAATATCATAGCATTCAATTCTCCGCGGAGAAGTTTCCAGTCCGAGCTTTTGTGCTAGTTCGGGCAATGCATTTGCAAATATTTCTGCTTGTGCCTGTTCTTCAACTTGTGCAATGCTTGCCGCTTGTCGAGAATTTCGTTCAGCGATTTCTAGTACGCGCATTTTTTCTCCCTTTTGTGGAACGATGATTTTGGCTCCCAATAATTCCGCCAAAAGTTCAGCCTCTTCAATTTGGACGGGAACAATAATTTCGACGGGATGATTGTCTGTTCGTTCGTGCCATTGAGTGAGAAATTTTTCCAAAATATTTCCTTCCGTTTCCCATGATTCTGCATGAAGTGTGACGGTTGTTTGGTCCAGAAGTTTCCCATGACGAAAGGTAAGGAGCGCACAAAACGCTTGATTTTTTTCCCGATGCAGATGCACAAAATCACGAGAAGTGGTGTCACTCAATTCAACACGTTGCCGTTCTGTACTATTTGAAATGGAAGCAATAAGGTCTCTTGTTTTGGCGGCTGCTTCAAATTTTTTCTCTGTGGCGAGGCGC
>JAGYLK010000011.1 GCA_018401175.1 Candidatus Altimarinota bacterium | reverse complement strand
AAAAGAATAAATAAGAAAAAAGGTGGAATAAGAATTCGCACCTTTTTTTTGTTGTGTTGTTGTTTGTTTTATTCTTTAGTATCAAAAAACCCCTTGAGCGGAGCGCCTCGATATATTCGTCGAAGAGATGGTCCTTTATAAACATATTCTTTTTGTTCTTTTTGTCCTTGTTTGGAGAGATATTGACGGTTATAGAGATATTGTTCCCATCCTTCAGTAGATTCTTGATTTTCCAGTCTTTTATTTCTTGTTGCTGTTTCAGTACTCCAGAACCTATCTGACAACTCTCCAGTACGGTCCATTTCTGTACCAGATCCACTCGTTATTCCTGATCGAGCGTTTCGACGACGAATCCATTCCGCCCGAGTTTTTACTAATCTTCGCGAATCATCTAAAAGGAATTTTTTTGTTGTTCCATATTGTTTTGCGGTTGTGGTACGAATGGGCTGTTGTTCTTCTTCATTGAGACTTATTTCTCGGTCTGCCCCTCCTCGGGTAAGAGTACCACTTCCGACACGATTTCTATTCAATACGGGAAGGGATTCATCTTTTGATTCTTGTTCGCTTTTTTTGTCTGAAAGTTTATTCATTAATGCCTTCCATCGGCGTTCCAATACATCTTCTGGACGTACGCCGATCTCTTCTGATTTATAGTTTTCACAAGAGTCCACAATCTTCCACGTGTCAGAGATTGTTTCCGTGGTGAGGAATTCTTTACAGTTTCCACGGGGATCTATTGCTGATTGAGAAGAAGACTCAGTATCATCCGTGGCGAATGTTATTAGAGGAAAGAGAAGTGCTGATGCCAAAAGAAATTTATTCATGTTATTTATTACGATTTTTTAAGAAATCTCGGATCGCCTGAAGACGAGAACTTTTAGTAGATGAACCATAGTTATTACCAGTAGTCAATTTGGTACTCGATGAACTTGAGGATGATTCTAATTCGAGTGTTTTTAGTTCTGCCTGATATTTTTTGATAAGGGATTTTAATTCGGCAATACGAGCAGATACATTGGTTGTAGTTGTAGAAGATGTCGTCGTGTTATTACTCGTAGTAGCAGTTGTTGTACTAGAAGAAGACGAAGCGGTTGTTGAGGAATCATCGTCGATATTATATCGAATGCCCAGATTATTTCGTGTCAAAATTCGACGTTCATAAATGCTTCTCTGTCTGTCAGTGAAAGCAGCTGGGGTTGTAAATGAGACAGTTTCGCTTTTACCAAACCGAGTAGATCCGTCTTTGAAATAACCCGCAACATAGTACGTTGCGTTGGGAGAAAGTCCTTCAAAGAAAGAAGTGGTTATTGTTTTGGGGATGGATACTTCTGCAAGAGGAGAGGAGAGATCATCGTTTTTTGACAATACCAACAAAAATCCATCATATTCATTTGATCCCAAAGAAGGAGTCGACCATTTGAAATGAGCAGATGTATCAAATTCTTCAACACGTAGTTTCCCAAAATCGGTATCGGAATCAGAAGAACCATCTGCAATAACAGGATCATTTGCGGCTATAAATTCAGAAGTGACGTCCCCATTTGATTTCCACATCCATTTTAAAATCTTAGAGCCATTATTAAGTTCCCGTGTTCGACCTTCTGTGTGGAGTGAATAAACACGGAAATAATAAGTTTCATCTTTATCAAACCCAGCAGCTCGTAATGTTATGGTATTTTGACCTTTTGATACTTGGTTTTTGTATAATTTGTCATTTCGGATGTCATTTTGTACTGCGCTATATTGGATTACATATCCTCCATTTTCGTCGAACATTTCACTTTCTGTGAGCTTGTCCCATTCAATAAGGATTTGATTTCCAGTTGGTGTGACATCGAGATTTTCGATTTGTCCCGCAAAAGTGATGGGAGTAAAAAGAAGAGCTGTGCCCAAAAGAAAGCCTGTTGTTAAAAATTGTTTCATTGTGTATGTGTTTGAAAAATCAAGTCGAGTCTACTGCGCGTCTTCGATAGTGTCAATTTTTGTTGAAGTTGCAAAGAGATCGTGTGTGAGGTGCCGAATTTTCGCGAGTGGCCAAATAACAAATTCTGCACGTCCACGAATTTTTTTTGCATATACAAAGGGAGTATTTGAATCCGTACAATCAAATTCAAAACAACGGCGAGCATCAAGTGATTCAAGTCGATTATCTCCAAAGAGGAGATATTCTCCTTCTGGAACAATAAATTTTTCGAGGGCAGCAAAAGTGCGACCTTTATTTTTTTCTGATAAATAAGACTCCGGTAGTTCGGTTCGTTCATATTCACTTCCGGTGAGATACACTTTTCCATCGACCACTTCTACTGTGTCACCGGGAATACCAATAACACGTTTGATATAGTTTTTATCAGTTGAGGGGGAACGAAATACTACAATTTCTCCTCTTTCTGGATTTCGCATGAATGAATAAAGAAATTCATTTACAAATATAAATTCCCCATTTCCGTGATAACAATTTTCTTCAAATTGATTCAGCGTGGGACACATGGACGGTCCACTGACACGAAAAAACTGAAACACATAAAACCGAATAAAGAGGACTAATCCAAGTAGGAGTGTGAGTTCCAAGAAAAAACTTCCCCACGATTGATCGTTCGTTTTTACCCAAGATGTAAAATTCATCGACGAGAGTGTAGTTCAAAAAAATTTGTGGTACAATTTTTTTGTCATGAATTTCCAACGTATTGGATTCGGGAGTCAGCTAGAGGATGACGAAATTGTTGAGCGATCCTTTCGGCGACCATTTTCGCCGATATTTTCTCGTATGATGATGTGGGTGCTCGTTTTTGGAATTTTGGGATGGGCGGTGTGGACATTCGTTCCTCGGTTTTTGCCGTTTGGAAATGAATCACGTTGGCTAATTGTTTTGGTTATTGTATTAGGAATAGAAAGATTGTTGCGAGTATTTTGGCGATGGTATGGAAATGCAATTTTGATGACGAATGAAAGTCTTGTGTTTGCCGAATGGGAGGGATTTTTTGATCGCAGAACTGTGAGACTTGATTATTGGGATTTGGATGAGGTAGGAATGGAGCGCAAAGGAGTTGCTTCGTTTTTTGCCGGAATTGGTGATTTGCTTTTTGAAAAAACCACGGGAGGGGAGCCTTATATTTTTAAAGGAGTAAATAACCCGAAACGGGCGGTAAAAATTCTTCGTCATCATCGTGGTCGCATGTTGGATGAAAAAAATTTCACAGAGGAGTCAGCACTGCGTAATTTGTTATCGCAGATGGTGCAAACACAGGTGAGAGCAAACGGTCAGCCATCGCGTGAGAAAAAAGGACTTGAGGAAAATAGGGAATTAGTGAAACAAGAAGCAGTATTGAATGAGAATGAGTGGGGAGAGGTTGATTTTGAGTTGGATGATGAGGGTGGGATTGAGATTGAGTTGAAGGATTGATTTTTATTATAGAGAAGAGACAAGGCATTCCTTGTCCGTACATATTTCAATAATTAACGGGCTTCGGTAGTATTTCCTCTTTTTGATTTATTTAAGAGAAAATAAATAGTATATAATACTAAGGAAAA
>JAGYLK010000010.1 GCA_018401175.1 Candidatus Altimarinota bacterium | reverse complement strand
GCAGCGTCATCTGCTGCTACTCCATTTGCAAGCCCTGTTATTTTATTTGACCCCATTGGAAGGTCAGCAGTTGCTGCTTGTGTTCCATCACGGAGAAGAACGTCTACCTTATCAGCTTTCCTGTTTTGCATTTCTCCGATTCCCTTTCCGAGTTCCCGAACAAATTGTGCGGAAATATAAACCGAAACATAGTCATCTGCTGCAAACGCTGTGGCTGTTCCTTCAACTGCTCGCGTTTCAATATGAACCTGATCTGTCGCAATGTCTATGTAGGAAACCTTCACGAGTTCTCGAGTTGTATCTGCCCCAGATGAATCTTTTTTCGAGAGCCACGCAAAAGTCGTACCCGTTACCCATTCATCTGAACTGTCCCATGTATTATCAGAACCTCCGATCAGTTTTGTGGTTGTGATACTATCGGTTGAAACAGTCAAAACCCATGCCCATGAACCATCCGTTGTATTGCGGATGAAGTCATCGACTGCGACCTTTGCCCCAATTCCTGTTGAGTTTAGAGTTTCGGAATCACCAACAGACGTTGCAGATCCAATTTGACCAGTTGGAAGCAATGCTGCTTCTCCTGATTTGAGTTGAATTGTATCTCCCGAAGCAGAAAGCCCGGAAGCCATTTGTACTTGTGCGGAGTTTTTGGAAGCGGGAATGAAGAAGTCTATCATTTTTATGGTGTGAGATATTGATTCTTGTGTTTAGCGGTAATATCTACGGTTGCAGAAGTACCGGTCAAGTCAATTGTATATGAATTCAAGCCGACAATCAATTCAGGGAGTACCCCGGAGAACTCGACTTCCGTTCCATTCACGGTCACAATCTTTTGTTCTGAATCGAAAATCACAACATCTCCCGTCGACAAAGACTCAGTAATGCTGACTTCTTCTCCGGTTGTGGTATTCGTGAAAGAAATTGCTGTGATGGCAGATGCTGCTGAAAATATTACAATCACAATCGGCTCTGCTGTGATGCTTCCAGAATTATCCATTGTTCCATCTATCGAAAGAGATGTTTCATCAAAAAGTGACTGAGAAGAATACGCATTGTCGCGCCAGAAAGATTTGATTCCTTGGAATGTTACATTAAACTCTTTTCTCGTGGTTGCATAGTGTGGATTGAGAAACTCAACCGTTTGCATTGTGGTTTGTATCTCTTTGAATGTTCCTCCGTCTTTCATTATCAATGTTCCCCCTTGCCCGTGGATGTTTCGCATGAATTCATGGATCTTATTTTCGAGTTGCTCCCGGTTGGTTTGAGAAATCCATCCGTGAAGTCGTATCGGATTCTCTCTAAACCAATCTTCCTGCAATAAAAGCCCATGTCCTCCGGGAACAGGAGTTGTTTTGAAGTCTCTTGTCGGAGTGACAATATCAAAATCAGAAATATGAATTCCGTATTGCCCCGGATTCTGCAAACCGTAGGTGTTGAATGTGAAGTCCTCAGTTGGAACATACGCACTCAACACGCTTGATTCTGCGAACAATGGAACGCCAAAGAGAGAAACACCAAACATTTTATAGGTTTTTAAGTAGTAACACCGAATTTCTGCAACTGCATTTGTCGAGAGAACCGTTTTTCTGCTGCATCAAGAAACTTATTCATTCTGTCGTCTGAGTCCATGTCACCGTTCAAAACAAACGTGAAACTCGACCCTCCTGATTGTCCGCTTGGAATGATTGTACCGGATTGATTTGGCACAAAAGTTTCTGCTCCACGTTCTCCAACCAAATACGAACGCCCTTTCATAACAGAACC
>JAGYLK010000009.1 GCA_018401175.1 Candidatus Altimarinota bacterium | reverse complement strand
GAACGACGACGCTCATCTGCCTCCAGCAGTTCAGTAATTGCAGAAGACGAGACTCCTTTGCGCGCAAGACGCTTCGTGAATTCCTCGGGATTCTGGCGAATGGCTTTGATATCGAGCATTGTCGAAATATTAAATACGCGCCGATAGTAGCCGAAACGAGAATTTTTCTCAATTTTAATTTCACTCACCCCCCACCTGTCCGCCATAGTCCTTAGAACGACGGTGGATCCCCCTCTCTTCCATTAAAAATTATACAAAGAAGAGAGGGGGCGCGAATATCAATCTTCTTTGATTATCGAAAATACAGAGCGGGTGAGTTCTCTTGACAAAACGTATTTGACATTTTATCGTAAATCTTGTAATATCTCCTCTCGCATAAAAAACAACATGCAGAAATCACCAAAAGCACAAGCAATCGGATTACTCACGCAAGCAAAAGAAATCCTCATCGTCGGCCCAAAAAAATGGGACGCTGATGCCGCAGCAGGAGTGATCGCACTTCACACCGTGTTGAAAAAATGTGGAAAAACATCAATTGCTATTGCACCCGATGAAATGCCCCGTCAATTGCGCTTTCTTCCTGGATCTGACGCAGTTGCTCAAACACTCGGTTCTGGAAATGATTTTGTTATTTCTATTGCAACAAAATCTACCACAATAAAAAATGTTCACGCAACAGAACACGAAGGAATCGTTGATCTTGTCCTACAAACGGACGGAGTTATAGATACTTCAAATATACAGTTTAAGCAATATACGGAACATTTTGATTTGATTGTAACAATTGGTGCTGATTCGCTCGAAGATTGTGGGAAATTCTTTCAAGAACATTCCAGCCTCTTTACGGAAACACCCATTATCAATATCTCAGCATCGCCTGCGAATGAATTTTTTGGACGAGTAAACTATGTCGATGCTTCTGCGAGCGCGATATGCGAACTCTTGACCGATTTATTTTCTTCCGAACCCGAGTTTGAAAAAAACATTACTGCCGAACTTTCTACAATACTTCTCGCGGGAATCCTCTCCGCAACAGATAGTTTTCTTGCACCAAACACAAGTGCAAGATCGCTTGAAATGGCAGCAGAACTCCAGTCTCGTGGAGCAGATCAATCAGAAGTTATCGAACATTTATTTAAACAAAAATCGTTCGCGAACTTGCGTATTCTGGGACGTTTACTGGGGAATCTCCAACTCGATCAATCACACCAAATGGCGTGGACGAATATAACTTCCTCTGATTTTGAACTCACAGAAACAACATTCGACGACCTTGACGGATGGAGCGGACAACTCCTTCGCCATATCAACGGAACAGACATTGTCGTTGCGTTTGTAGAAAAAGACGAAAACGCTCTCATACAAGTACGAACGGGAAATGAGTTGGATATTTCAACATTAGAACAAATGTTTGAGGGAACTATTGAAAAAGTCGATTATGGATTTGATCTTTTGGTAGCAGGAAAATCTGTACCGGAAATTCAATCTCACGCATTGAGAATCGTTGCTGATTGGCAAGAACAACGACTTCGGATGGAAAAAACTGATATTCGAAAAACAACGCTCGAAGAATTGAGCCTTCCTCAAGAAGAAATATTACCCACTACCAACAAAAAGACCGTTCCCATACCAAAAGCACCAGAAACACTTCCTTTTGAAATCCCTATCCAAAAGGAGAAATAAGGAGCAAATGATGGTTCCAAAAAATGAAGGTGGAAATTCAAATTTCCAGCTTCATTTTTTTTGTTCTGCTTTCTTTTTCATTTCCTGAAACTTCACCATCAACTGCCACACAGTAGCAATAACCGTGAATACTCCCAACGCTCCAACCGCAATCCAAAGTTGTACATGAGGACTCCAGTCCAAATACCAGCCAAGGATCCCATCCAAAAGAAATATTCCTCCGAGAATCGCAAAGGTAATCCCAAACGCTTTCACAAGCGGACGAAGCCCCAGTCCTGTAAGGAGAAACATTACACCCAAAACGGTAAATATAATTGAAATCATGGAAATATGTTATTTGGTGTCCTCGCCGAGTATCGAACCTGGGTCTACTCCTTTCCCCTTCATAGAAATATTGGTACTCTCGACAGGGATCGAACCTGTGTTTATCCCTTAGGAGAGGATTGTTCTTCCATTGAACTACGAGAGTATCTTTGATTATTTCGGTAGACAAGGAGGAGAGAGTTATTCTTCCATTGAACTACGAGGACAAACCTGTTACATTCTGCCTCGATGAACGTTTTTTCACAAGCTGAGATTCAAAAAAAAGTACATTCCTTCCTCGAGGAAAATACGACGAGCGTGATCGAAATACTCGGTCCTACTGCCAGCGGAAAAACAGGTTTCTCCGTATTTCTCGCACACTGGATAGAAAAAAATAGTGGAAAAAAGTGTGAAATTATCAGCGTTGATTCACGCCAAGTATTTCGTGGATGTGATATTTCTTCGGCGAAAATTACAACTGAAGAAAGGGACGGAATTCCACACCATGGACTCAATATTGTCGAACCAAAAGAAGTTTATTCTGTAGTGCAATTTCAAAAATATGCATTTGAAAAAATAAAAGAAATTCACGCACGAGGAAATGTTCCAATTCTCTGCGGAGGAACGATGCTCTGGCTGGATGCGATAAGTGAGAATTACATTTTTACTGATAATCCCGATGCCAAATCTACCAAGCGAGGAAAGCCGCTGTATCCTTTTTTGAAAATAGGAATGCACTG
>JAGYLK010000008.1 GCA_018401175.1 Candidatus Altimarinota bacterium | reverse complement strand
TTTGATGATTTTTTCACGAATATCAACGGAATGAAGACTAGAGAGGGCGGTCATTTTGTTCTTATCCCCTCCTACCAAATACATTTGATCGTAATCTCCAATCACAATTCCTTCGACACTGACTCCGATATTTCGCACATCAACACCATCTAAATTAAATCCAACAACGCTGTCAATAGGATACCCATCATTTTGCACCGCATCTGCAAGGAATTGTCCGATAGCTCCAGCCGGATATTTTACATTCATCCCCGTAAGAGAATAATCAGCATCAGTGATAAGAGATATATTCTGGGGTTCATCGAACTCATTTTCCGCAAAAATTATTTTTTCTACCAATCGCATATCTTCATTCACAACCGGAGCAAAAATAAAGGTTTCATTCAGTGGGTCGCCGCTTGGGAGCGCTCCGTTTTCATCGGGAACGGCAGTGGAATCAAGAAAGAGATGCGCAGAAACACTTTTGAGAACGCTCGTAACACTATCCGATGGAGTTAATCCCAAACGATTAAGTTCAGAGGTTATTACAAGCGGATCCCCAAAAGAGATTCGTTCTTGTTCAAATCCGGGTACAATGGCAATCGGGGCATCAAACCGAAGCGACACAGGAAGCTCTGAAAATGAAAAACGAGAAGAGGAGACGCTTCCGTCGGTATCAATCTCAGAAAGATTCGCCAAAGAGAATGGCATGGTACGATTGACCACAGAGGCAAGATATGTATTTGTTATTCCAGTATTTACGCGATGAATACTGGGAGCAATTGCGGAAATATTTCCGACAAAAGGGCTATTTATGTTCCATGAAAACACAAGAGGATTTGCGGGAATAAAATTACTTCCCTGAATGCGAAGTCCGGCACGGAATTTTGTTGCCAAATTGGCGTCTTCGGAATCTTCATCTATTGGAGCAGAGAGCTCAATCCCGGATAAGGGTTGCTCAATATCATTGCTAAATTGATCGCGGAGGCGAAGTTCGATATTACACGTATCGGAAGCATTCGCAACGGTATTATTACACGTCACATTAAATCCAGAGGTGCTTTGATTTGGGGTTGCCGAAGTGATAACGAATGTTGTTTCCGGAAGAGAGGTTGTATTTCCGGCGGTATCAAAAATGTTTATCTCCATGGTATACGTTCCTGCTCGTTGAAAACATCTCTTTGCTGCATCATTCCAGTCTCCAAAATCAGAAAGTGTAGTGGTTGTTTCGGAAATTCCCATTTCTTCAAGAGAAAAAGTATGGGGAAGATTCTGCTGCAAACAGCCTGCTCCAGCGGGTCCTGTGATAGATATTGACGATGCGGCAAAATCTATTCCTGAGCTGGGGAATGAAGTTGCGAGTGTCAAAAAGGGAAGAAATATACCGAAACCGAAGAGGATTTTTTTCATGTATTTGTATTCACTGAGCATTTTCACAGAAATTGAAGGGAGATGCAATTTTTTTGAAAAGCTTAAAAGATTAAAAGATTAAAAGTCAAAAAGCTTAAAAGTAGAAAAGGTTGGATGCACAAGCGAGTACAAGATTCTTAGTTTCCAAATTAGGGAAGTTATGAGTTAAAAAATTTGGTTCTTTGTTCGAAAGTTTGTATTGTTGCGTTGTGAAAAAATTTGAAATATTGTCGTTTCCAGAATTTTCAGACCAGCGAGGGACACTAGTTCCTTTTGAATTTGAGTGGCTTCCGTTTCTTCCCCAGCGAGTTTATTTTGTCACGGCGACAGAAAATTCTATGCGGGGCGGTCACGCGCATATTCTTGAGGAGGAAATATTTTTAGCGAGCAGCGGGTCGGCGACATTAGTGGTAAATGATGGTGCGGGAGATCAAGAAATTTTGCTCGATGCTCGAACGAAAGGAGTCCATGTCAAAACGGGTTGTTGGCATGAGTTACGGAATTTTTCTCCCGATGCGGTTATTTTTGCTTTTTCTTCTACCAAGTATATTCCGGGAGAAGCGAATTATGTGACGGATAAGGAGGTGTTTTTAAGTTCGAACTCGTAGAGTTCGAGCTTGTTTACCGCACCTTCTTCGCTATTCGATAGAGCCAATACCATTTTTTGTCGAACACAATTTCTTGCCCTGGAGCGAAGGTTTGTCGTGTTCCTCCAAACTTCCATTTGAATTCAGAAATTCCGGCATAGGCGTGTGTGGGTTCATTTTCTGGAGCTATTCCGAGGAAGTCATATGTAGTGCATCCTCGTTTTCGTGCTTCTTGAATCATGGTCCATTGCAATAAATAGGGCGCCATGAGATTTCTATATTCGGGATTTGATGTTGATGCGCCAAAGTAATAAATAGCTTTTTCTCCGGCAAATGTTGAAATAGCTGTTGCGATACGCGTTCCGTCTTCTGCCTCTGCAAAAAATAAATCGGCGTAGGGGGAGATGAGTTTCAAAAAATTTCGATAATATTTCTTCTCATGTCCAGAAAATGCATCGCGATTTGTAGTTTCATTATTCAGATCCCAAAAATCATTGAGATCCTTTTCACTCACGGTTTTCCCTGCAATTCTCATACATTTTACCCCCTTTTTTTCCGCCAAATTAATGTTGTAGCGTCCCTTTCGTTTCATCTCGGAGAGGAGTTGCTCGTTTGTTTTGGTTACATCCAAAATAAGAGTGTCGGTGGGCTGGTAGTTTTGGGTTGCCGTTCGAGCCCGGGCTTGAATATGAACATACGGATCAAATCTCCAAAAAAGACCGCCTTTTTTTTTCAATTCGTGGGCGACAAAATCTATCAGTTCTGTTCCTTTTTTTTCATCATCAAACACCGGTCCACGAGCCGAATACCACCATTTTTTTCCTCGAAATCCAGTGTCCATTTTTACCACAAACGTAGTGGCTACAATTTTTCCCGCTTTATTTCGCATTCCCCATCCTTTTACAGGACCTCGTCCAGGAATCGTTTCCTGAAACGGCTTCCATACAGAAAGCTGATGAACCGAGCCGCCTTTTGATTGGAGGACAAAATCGTCCCATTCTTTGCTCACTGAAGGCGAATATTCAAAAAATTGCACGTTATTGAGGAGTATAGTTCACGCGAATTGAGGTAGAAGATTTTTCATCGTCTGGGCCAATGGCGACGATAGTGTATGTGTTTTCTCCCACAACCATATTTCCATACTGCGCGTTTGCGGTATAAGCCCATTGTGTATCTCCCGTCTTATATTTTTGCAATCGGAACCCGTTTACTTCTACCGCGACGGTTCGGGGATCTACAATGCCAGTGATTTTGAGAACAGCGTCTCGTGTTTCAAATGGTTTTGTAATATCATTCATCGCTGGTGTTTGGACAATAGGAACAGGGAAGTCAGATGTTGCTTCTGCTACCACTACTGGTGCTTGAGTTGCGTCATATGTTATCGTGAGGATTCCTGGAGCAGATTCTCTTCCATCTCGTGATATGGCGATGACCTTGAATGTGTTTTCCCCAGGAACGAGTGTTCCAAATTTTTTACTCGCAAAATAACTCCATTTTCTATCGCCGGGTTGGAACTTTGT
>JAGYLK010000007.1 GCA_018401175.1 Candidatus Altimarinota bacterium | reverse complement strand
ATAAAGAGAGCGTACAGGTGTATCGATTGATCTTCCAAGACCGCAAAAAGCCGTTTTTTTCTGTACTTCTGTAATTTCAAGGATTTCTTCCCAGGGAAGGGGATTTTGTTGAATCAGTTGTAATAATTGAAACGTTCCATCTCGGCAAGGAGCGCATGTTCCACAAAGTTGGGAATGAAAAAAGGTAAGCCAATTGGTGAGGAGTTTTTGTGGTGTTATTGTGGCATCATATACTTCGAGTGATCCAGCGCCGTTTACCGGTTGATCAAGTAATTTTCCTCTCCAAACAGGTCCACACGCGCTGCCACCAATTTGTATCAAACTTTTTGCATCAAATACATTTCCCGTTTGTTCGAGAACTTCTCTGGCAGTTGCTGTTCTCAAAAGGCGAAATACGCCCGGATTTGGTATTGCACCAGAGATGGTGTAGAGTCGGGTATTGTCAAATGTGCCGTTGGCAACTGCGGCAACGTCAAAAAATGTTTCTACATTATTAATTAATGTTGGTTTTCCCCAGAGTCCTTGCTCTGTGGCATGAAATTTTTTGCTTCGGGGAATGAGTTTCTTTCCCTCAATAGCATTCATCATCGTGCTACTTTCTCCTCCGAGGTACGAGTCTTCTTTTTCTCGAAACAAGATTAGTTCAATATCCTTCTGTGCGAGTCGTGTGACTTGTTTTTTGAGTTGCGGTTTGAGTATTTCAAAATAATCATGATTGCAATTTATCCAGCATTTTTTTGCTCCAATGAGTTTGCAGGCGAGGAACATTCCTTCACATACTTGCTCCAAATGCCCGGCGAGAAGTTGCCAGTCTTTTCGTACGCCGGGTTCTCCTTCTGACGCATTACAAATGACAAACTTTTCATCTCCTGGAACATCAAGAACGGCTTGCCACTTCTTTGCCACAGGAAATTCTGTTCCTCCACGCCCAACAAGATGTGCTTTTTCGATCTTTTTTAACAAATTCTTCATTCTTTTCGTTTCAAAATATGTATAACTCCTATGGCAAACAGTCCTCCGATAAGAGCCGTTGCCAGTTGTGGCCAAGAAAGCATTGTTACTACTTTTCCAAGAACCGCCTCAGGAAGAAAGAATTGCAATATCCATTGTGAGGCAATGGTGAGCCAGATGAATTTCACAATTGCGCCGGTGAGAATGCCCAGGATCGGGTTTGTTTTG
Organism: Candidatus Altimarinota bacterium; assembly: GCA_018401175.1. Classification (GTDB taxonomy): domain Bacteria; phylum Patescibacteriota; class Gracilibacteria; order UBA4473; family UBA4473; genus M50B91. The sequence continues at coordinate 1,058 of JAGYLK010000007.1, read as the reverse complement.
AATATTTGTACACCAGAAATCAGGAGCATATTTCCCACAATAATAACGGGAATAGTTGGCGCGAGAACGAGTGGTAATGTTCCTGCTGCGAGTGCGGCGGCACTCGGAATGATTGCCAGTAAAAGCGCTTGTTTTGCCCCGATGCGGAGAGTTGTAGCTACGAGCAGCGCGTTTACAATTGGTCCAGTAATCCACTGTTGATGTAGCAAAAGTGGAGCGAATCCAATAAGAATGGCAGAGAGTGCCCATTCATATATTTGGTTTCGCGAAGAAGGAAGAGCTATTTCTTGTGTATTTATCATCGCGCATAAGTGTATCAGAACTGCTTATCAAACTTCAAATTTCAAAATACAATCTTCAAATTAAAAATGAGGAATATTTTGTGGTTGAGAACTTTACAGAGCCATTTTAATCCGTAGGATTTTGGTGATGTTTGAAGCAATTTTATTCGACAATGATGGAGTGCTGGTTGATACAGAGAAACGACACGTTCGTGCTTGTCAGGAAATTGTAAAAGAAATGTTTGGGGTTTCCTATTCACTTGAGGACTATCAAAATTATGGATATACGAATGGATTAGGAACGTCTGGGTGGTTACGGGACAGAGGAATTTCAGAAACAGATATTGTGCGCTTTCAGAAACTTCGAGATGAGCGATATATGAAATTTTTGAAAAATCCAATTGAGCCTATGAGTGGAGTGAGAGAAATATTGAACTTTTTACGTGAAAAAAATATTCCTCGCGCGATTGTAACAGCGACGCCACGATCACATTTAGAGTTGGCTCATTCACAAACAGGATTGTTGGAGTATTTCTCATTTGCGATTTGTAATGCAGAAGTGCCGCGATCAAAACCGTTTCCAGATGGATATTTGTTCGCTGCTGAGAAATTGAACGTTGCTCCCGAAAAATGTTTGGTTCTCGAAGATTCTCCGCGAGGAATTTCCGCAGGGAAATCTGCGGGGATGACGGTTTGGGCCGTTCCGAGCACACAGACGCGTGAGTTGGATTTATCTGCAGCGGATGAGGTGTTTGAGTCGTTGGAAGAGGTGTTGGA
>JAGYLK010000006.1 GCA_018401175.1 Candidatus Altimarinota bacterium | reverse complement strand
CTTACTGATACGCAAACGGGAGAGACTCGAGACCTCGAGTTAGACGGTCTTTTTGTCGCCATTGGTCACACACCAAACACGGGGTTTTTGGGAGATAATATAGAACTCGATCGCGGATTTATTAAGATTCATGATCACACAAAGACGAACGTTCCAAGCGTTTTTGTGGGAGGAGATGTTGCGGATCCACACTATCAACAGGCAGTTGTTGCGGCGGGAAGTGGCTGCAAAGCAGCGCTGGATGCAGAGGCGTATTTGGCAGGAAAATGAAGATTATAGATCTTTCGCTCTCTGTCCATCCAGGAATGTTCGTTTATTCGGGCGATCCCGAAGTGGACGTTGAGCAAGTACAAACACTGGAACGAGACGGATGGAACATGAAACGGCTCCATATTAATGGACATGATGGAACCCATGTGAATGTTCCAATTCATTGTAAAGCAGGAGGCAAAACGCTCGATGATTATGTTGTGGAAGATTTTTGTGGGGAATGTGTTTTGTATGAATCTCAGGAAGATATCACCGCGGATACAGGAGTTCTTTTTCGAGAACAAATCACTCTGGAATTAGCAAAAAGAATAAGAGAGATAAGACCTTCTTTCGTTGGACTTTCTGCGGAATTTGAATTTGATATTGTTATAGAAAAGTTTTTATTACAAAATGACATCCTTTGTTTTGAACGACTCACTAATACAGATCAACTTCCCAAAAAGTTCTTTTTTCATGGCGTTCCGTTGAAAATAAAAGAAGGGGACGGAAGTCCAATACGGGCGTATGCTATCTATTAAATGTGTTGAGCTTCAGTTAAAAGTATTATGGATTTATAAAAGTTCACGATCATGTAAAAACTTCTTAAATTTTTTTACCCCTCCTTTCTTTCTCTATACTGAATCGCCTCCGCTACATGATTGAGAGAAATATTTTCCTCATTCGCTAAATCAGCAATTGTCCGCGCCAACTTCAAAATCCGATAATACCCTCTCCCCGAGAGATTCATTTGTGCCGCTGCAGAACGCAACAATTGTTGTGTCTGCTCATTCACACCACAATATTTTTTTACTAATGGCGAAGACATTTCCGCATTTGTCTTCAGATATTGTTTTTCAAAACGCTGCTCCTGAATATCCCTCGCCCGCTGTACTCGTGCGCGAACGGTCAAAGAGTCTTCTCCCGGAGAGAGAGAGGCGAGTTTCTCGAACGGAATTCGTGGAAC
>JAGYLK010000005.1 GCA_018401175.1 Candidatus Altimarinota bacterium | reverse complement strand
AAAGATGTTAACACAATGTATATTGTTTTAACTAAAATAAGAATGAAGGCCGGGAATGACACAATCAAGCCTTTGCACGCAAAAACTCTTGCACAATATTTCTTCATACATATTCTTCGTTCAGTTTTATTCTTCAAAAAATAAAAATGGATATCACAAACATGTTTCCAAAAAATGCTTGTTCTCTCGACGGTGCGGGTTCACTTGGTTGGACATGGGCAGAATATTTCGAAAAGAAAAAAGAACTAGGTGAAAAAGTGGTTCTCGTAGATATGATTGGATATCCCGTAACCGGATCGATTCCCCTGTCGAATGAATTATTGAATGGACAATATCCAAAAGAAACGATTTTTGTGCTCTATTGTCACTCTGGCGGGAGCTCTGGAGCTCTTCAAAAACGATTAACTCCTCAATACAAAGAATATACTTTTGTAAATCTGCTTGGTGGTATTGGACAATATCCACGATAAAAAATTTTTTGGTATCGTGAATTATGATGCTTTCTTTTGACATTTCTTGGGGAGCTTTTACAATTCGCACGAATTAACGTATCTGTACAATGGCAGTTAAAAATGTGACGGCAACTCGTATGACCATGTTGGGGCTCAAAAAACAAGCCACCAGCGCCAAGCGTGGACATAAACTTTTGAAAGACAAACAAGACGGATTAATGCAGGAGTTTTTGGCAATTGTTCGTCAGGCAAAATCGCTTCGCGAGCAGGTTGAAGCAGCCATTCGTGAAGCAAATACTTCTTTTTTGGAAGCACAGGCGTTGTTACCAAAAAGTTATCTCGAGAATGCCCTTTCCGTGCCGATGCAGACACTTTCATTGGAAGTGAAAACAAAAAATGTGATGTCGGTTCGTATTCCTATTTTTTCCCTCAAAACAGAAAAACATGGGATTGGGTATGGATTCTTTCAGACACGTGCTGAATTGGATATTGCAATTCAGAAATTTTCGCATGTATTTGAACTTTTGATCAAATTGGCAGAAATAGAAAAATCTGCAGAAAATCTTTCTGTGGAAATTGAACAAACCCGTCGTCGTGTGAATGCACTTGAGCACAGACTTATTCCCGACCTCGAGGATACGTTGAAATTTATTAAAATGAAATTGGGTGAGGCGGAGCGATCGGTTATTGTTCAAACAATGGCGATTAAAGCAATGATTGAGCGAAATGAGGCTCGACAGCGTCGTGAAAAACTTGAAAAAGCTTCTTCTTAATAAAAATAGTATGAAACACATACTTCTTGGAATCGGATTACTCTCCCTTACGGGTATTGTACAGGCGGCTTTGCCGACGGTTGTAGACTTTCCTTTTGAAAGAGCAATACAACTCCCCTCTCTCTCTGCACGAGAAGAAGTACGAGTTGATTTGGATCGTGAAGTTCTGCAAGAGGTGAATAATCGTTTTGGGAATATAGCGCTTTTTGATCGGCAAAATACCCCTATTGAATATAGTGTGTTTTTTCAGGATTTTCATCGACTGAGTTCTCCAACCGTGAAGGAAGTTTCTTCGCAAAAAGGAGATATGACAATGGCTGTGCTTTCAGATGACGATGTATTGACAACATTTACCTTTGACGAACGTGTTGATGGAAGAGACGCTTCATGGGCGCTTTTGGATTTGGGAGAAAATATCCCTCTAACTCGATTGGAAATATT
>JAGYLK010000004.1 GCA_018401175.1 Candidatus Altimarinota bacterium | reverse complement strand
TCTCACTGATTTTTGTGTAAAAAAATGTTTAAAATTTTCTTCATTGTCGTTTCGGTCTTATTAATCGCCGTAATTCTCCTCCAACAAAAAAATTCTGGACTGGGAGCACTTATGGGCGGAGGTGCAGGAGACGAGATTGCACAAGCACGTCGTGGATCTGACAAATTTCTTCACCAAACAACCATCGTCCTCTCCATCCTCTTTCTGGGAGGAGCAATGTGGGCAATGTTTGGATTTTAATGTCTCGCATACATCGGCATCATAGTTCTAAAACAAAAAAGACTTTCTCTTGGAAGAAATTTTCTATTTGGATTGTGATAACCGCTTCCATTGTTTCGGGGATTCTTTTATGGAGAAACTTCTTTGTAAGCCACTCTCAATGGGTTCCTGCTCCCGGAGGAATATTTACCGAATCTACCATCGGATCTCTGAGAAATTTTAATCCCCTTGCGCCCGAGACAACCCTCTTCGATCGGGATTTGCACGCCCTTATTTTTGCCGGACTTCTCCGACACAACCCACTTACCGGACAAATAGAAGACAATTTGGCGACCTTTCGTGTTTCGGAAAACAGAAAAGAATATCATCTAACACTCAAAAGCAGCGCCAGATTTTCAAATGGAGATCCGGTAACGCTTGATGACATATTATTTACGTTTGAAAAAGTAATACAAAATCCAAATTTCTCAAATAAAGTACTGAGAGATGCCTTCGAATATATTGGAATTGATGTAGTTGACCAACAAACAGTGAAATTCATTCTTCCCGAACCAAATATCTATTTCCCGGGATTACTCACGACACCGATTCTTCACGCAAAAAGTTTTACGGGGGCTCTTATCGAAGAAATCACCGATCCAAATTTCCCCGCAAACAAACACCCCATCGGCGCCGGTCCATATGTATTAAATAATATTGTTCCTGATAGCAATGGTATTTTCCGTGTTTTCTTGGGACGAAATAAGTATTTCTTTCGAGGGAAACCGCTTATCCCCCAACTCGTATTTTATGTCTACTCATCTGTCGAACAACTCGAAGCCGAACATACCTGGACAACGATGTTTTCTCATATGAGCGCCAGAGAAACGGATCTCTTTGAACCCACGTTATTTGGGGAATATACACGACGAGAATATGTTCTTCCTCGATTTGTAAGCACTTTTTTTAATCTCGACCGTCCGTCAGTAAAAAATACATACCTTCGTCAGGCACTACAAATGGCGATAGACAAAGACCGAATCCTTTCTCGAGAAATCGGATGGAATCGCATAGACTCTATATTTTTCTTTGAAGGAGTTGAAGATTGGCAAGAACCCGGATACGCAGAAGCACGACAACTTCTCCGTGACCATGGATATCGTGTCCCATCAAACGGAGATGTTCGATATTTCGATAGCAAACCCGTATCACTCAAAATGATAACTTCAATTGCTCCTCCGGTATATTCTCGCTTTGCACAGAACATTGTTCGTACATGGCAAACAGAACTTCAAATTGATGTTCAACTCGATGTACTCGACCCCATCGAATTCCAAAAGGCACTCAAAACGCGTGATTATGATATTGTTCTGTTTGGACAAAATTTCTCGGGAAACCTCGATTCTCTTTCTACCTGGCATAGTTCTCAATCGGGAGAACTCAATCTCAGTAATTTGACCAATCCGGAAGTAGATTTCCTTATTGATGAAGTCCGATTTTCTGATTCACGATCTGACCTCTTCTCCCTCAATCAAGAATTGGGAGAAATTGTTCCTGTTATTGTTTTGGCAACACCTCAATACAACCTGCTCGTAGATCATAATCTTCTTGGATTTTCCAAAAATTTCGGAAAAATACGTCGACATGCCGAACGATTTGAGGAAATCGATAAATGGCATTTCAGCAAAGAAAGAGCATGGGATTGGCCGGAAAATGAATCCAAAACACTCGGATTTTTCAAATGGATCGTAAACGGAAAAAATGAAAAAAATTAGCCGAAACCAACTACAATCACTGGAATTACAAAACGAGCATACGTATGAAACACAAAAACAGAATCCTCTGTTGGCACTCGATTGGGGAGAAAAATTTTGTGGACTCGCGTGGACTCCCGATGGTCAAGTCTGTCTTCCTCTCGGAGTATTCGAAAGAACACAAATAGAAAACATGATCAATAAATTTGCACAAGAAAAAGGAATACGAAAAATAATCGTAGGACTCCCTATATCCGGAGATGGAACGGAAAATCATATCTGCAATTCCATTCGGGAGTTTGTGAAAAATTTTATAAACATCGACGTAGAATGGAGTAATGAACGAGGCAGTAGTCAGGCAACAATTTCGCCCAATAGCGAACGAATCGATGATTTGGCGGCTGTGCACATTCTCGAACAATATCTCCGCAAGCAAGAAGTATCTCAATTAAAAAAACATATTAAAGATCAACAATGACGCGTTTTGATTTCTGAAACGGGTGCACTTTTTCACCTTTCAACTTTTTATTTCTCAAAATATCTCAAAGTCCGCTACAATCTCCCCGATAATGTCATTTTCTCTTCCGAACTCCGAAATAGAAATGCTCGTGGCACAAGCGCAACGAGGAGATGAGTCCGCTTTTGAAAAATTATTTGAACTCTATTACGATCCGCTCTGCCGTTATGTACGATTTCGATCAAAACCAGAAGAAACAGAAGACATTGTCGGAGATATTTTTCTAAAAATAGTAAGAAATCTTTCGCGATACAAACCTCAGAAAGGAATTCTCAAAAGTGGTCGCGGAGCATTCTCCGCCTGGGTTTTTCGAATAGCTCGAAACCTCATCATTGATCAATACCGAAGCGCTCACGAAGCGATAAGTCTCTATGACACCGAGTCCGGAGAATTACGATTTGACCTTCCTGATCCACGACTCAACCCCCAACAATCTGCCGAACAACATGAAGAACATCGCGCCGTTCATGCAGCAATAAAAAAACTCCCCGCTTCTCATCGGGAAATTTTAGAATTAAAATTTCTTCATGAATTTTCAAATGCCGAAATCGCGCAAATTACCGGAAAAAGCGAAGGAAGTATTCGTGTCGCTCAATTGAGAGCGCTCCGCGAAGCGCGCAAGTTTTTCCCAAAAGATAATTAATTGTGAAAATCAAAAAGTTTTCCCAATACCTTCTGCATCTTTTCATGAATCCGAGATTTTAATAATTCCCATCGTTCTGGACGAGCCTTTTTTCGAATCTTCAAAAACATTTTTTGCGTTTCCATTGAGGACAACGCCTTAAACTGGGAACGTTGTTGCAACAACGATTTCGATAATTGCCACGCGATTTGTCCTGTTGTCATGGGAGAAAAATTCTTTATTTCTCCTCGTTCAAATCGCTCTTTGTTTTGTAATGCATTCTCCTTGAGACGAAGAAAATGAGTGAATAACTCCTCATACACTCGCTCAATTGAAAAATCCGTTCTATAGACATGCAAGGGAATCGCTGCTCCGGCATTTCCCTCAATAATTTCAAATTTTCCTTGAAACAAATCCTCTTCCGATGCCGCGACCAAATCAAATCGCCCAGAAGAAAAATTCGCTAATCCGGATAACACTTCTGACAATGCTTTTTCCAAAGGACTTCCTTCAAAAACTTTGTCCACAGAAATCATCTCTGTCCCCCGACTCACACTCGCCGCATGAACGACCGAAACAGATTCTCCCTTCTGCGGAATAGAAAATCGTTCTGTAGAAGAAAGATCACTCAAGATATTATCGCGCTGAATGTTTGTTATTCCCGGCAATTCTTTTATCAGATTCTCAATATTTCGTTCTCCATCGCCAAGAACAAAGGGAACTTTTTTGAATTCTGCTGACGTAATACGGAAGACTCCTGTTTGAGGATCGCGAACGACCTGCACTCCATATTCCTGTTGTTTGGGGAAACGAGCCCCTGCGGGCATTTGTAAAATCAATCCTTTCTTATCGGGAAATTCTTTTACATACGATTCCAACTCCTCCTGAGTAGAAATCCGTCGTACTCCAGCCGCACGCTCTCCCACATCTGGTTTACAAAAAACAGGAAATTGAATGTGTTGCTCTTCCATTTTTTGAAGAATCTGTTTCACACTTTCTTTTTGAGGAAAGGAAAGCGTTTTGGGAAAATATTGTTGCGGAAAAGTATCATGCAGCGTTTTTTTGGAATAGCCGATCAATCCAGACATCCCTCCTACTTCTGGACACGGATTGAGAAAATTAATCAAATCTCGGTCTTCATAAAAAAAAGTAATAACCGGCCAAAACTGAATTACCCATGGTAAATCTTTCCAAAAAATAGTTTCTCCCTTTCGATTTCGCTCATTCAGCAACGCCTTAACTTCAGCGATATATTGAAATACCAACCGTACGCGTTCTTCCGTTACCCCGGATTGAAACAGTAATTGCTCTTGCAACTGTGGAGCAAATTTTTCTTGTAATTTCATTCAACAAGGATTTTGCTGTATTGAGAAAAAAAATCAACTCCCGCGCACGATTTCCTTTGAAATTTGAGAGGCTCTCAGTTGCCTAATAACAAGAAAACAGTACACTCTCGACGATGATAGAGAAAGCAAAAAAGATTTTGAAAACCTTCGCTGAGATCGAGCAACAACTCGCTGATCCAGCAACCTTTACTGACCCTGATACGGCACGAAAACTCGGACAACAGCGCAAAGCCATTGAACCGAAATTCATACTGGCAAAAAAATATGTTCAGCTTCAACAACAACTCATCGATG
>JAGYLK010000003.1 GCA_018401175.1 Candidatus Altimarinota bacterium | reverse complement strand
GAAGATTTAATCGACATTTCCCGTCGAGCGCAGGATGTCATTGCGCGATTGAAAAAAGAAGACAATGTCTTGGTAATCGGACACCAGAATTTTACCTCAGCACTGTTTCATTTCAGCCGAAGTGAGAATGAGGAAAAATTTGTTCGATTTCGTTCAGAGTGGAAATGGGAGCGGGGAGAAGTGAAAGAATTAATGGTTTTGGCAGATCCAGTTGCAGGGAATTTAATATCATTTGTTCGACACGGAGAAAGCGAATGGAATAAGAAGGGATTGATTCAGGGGCAACAACCAGGCATCTACTTGACCGAAAAAGGGAAAGAACAAGCTCGAAAAACGGCACAAGAACTGTCCGGAAAAACTTTTAAAAAGATTATTTCCTCAGATCTTGAAAGGGCCGTAGAAACGGCAGAAATTTTACGACAAGAACTCGGCATTAATGCAACGGTTGAAATATGGCCGGAATTGAGAGAGTGGGCAATGGGAACGTCTGAAACTAAAAAAATCAAAGATATTTTTGGGACAGAAAAATTCCCGTACGATGGAGCTGCAGAGAAGCTTGAAGCGGGAGAGTTTGGTCCAAATGCAGATAATCCCACGCGTCTTTTGGCGCGAGCAGAAAAAGTATTTGAGAAATTAAAAAAGGAAGAAGATGTTTTGGTGGTATCTCATGGTGGATTTTTGGGGGTCTTAGAGAAATTTTCTCGCGATGGACATTTGAAAGATTTGCCTGAATTTTTCAAAACAAGGAAGGATCCTAAAAACGGAAGTGTTATGGTTTTATCTACAGAACGATTAACGCAAGACAAAGATACGCTCGATACGTGGTTTAGCTCTGCTCTGTGGCCGTTCTCAACGCTTGGTTGGCCCGCCTATGCTGGAGCTTCGGCGGACAAGCCCGATGAAACGCCTGATTTTAAGAAATTTTATCCAACCGATGTGCTCGAAACAGGACATGATATTTTGTTCTTTTGGGTGGCGCGTATGATTATGTTTGGTCGCTATGCAACCGGAAAATATCCATTTCACACGGTGTATCTGCATGGACTTGTGTGCGATGAAAATGGACAAAAAATGTCGAAGTCCAAAGGAAACGGAATTGATCCACTTGAAGTTATTGAAGAAGTGGGAGCAGATGCCGTTCGACTTTCTTTGGTTATCGGCGCAACGGCGGGAAATCCGATTCCTCTGGGGAAAGCCAAAATAACTGGATACAGAAATTTCGTGAACAAGCTGTGGAATGCCGGACGATTTGTACAGATGCAGATGGAGGATGTTGACGTACAGACAAATAATTATTTGTCTCTAATGCCAGAATCGTTGTCCGAGAAATGGATCCTTACTAGGATTTCTGACGTTTCTGCAAGTGTGTCGCAAAAACTAGAAAAATATGAAATATCTGCCGCGGGAGACGAAATCTACCATTTCGTGTGGGATGAGTTCTGCAGTTGGTTTCTCGAGACGCAGAAAGTGGACAAGAATCCTGCCTTTTTGTACGGAGTTTTCCTGGAAGTGTTGAAATTGGCACATCCGCTCGTTCCATTTATTACAGAAACGTTGTGGAAAGAATTGGGACCAAAAGATTCTTTTCTCATCGAGCAGGAGTTCCCAATGCTAAAATTCAAAGACAAACAAGCAGCGCAATTGTTCGCTTCAATGCAGGAAATAGTGACTGAAATTCGAAAAGTTCGAGCAGAGAAAAAACTAAATCCCAAAGACAAAATTTCTGTAAAAATTTCGACGGGACACACCGCAACAAGTTCGGCGCTGCAGGAAGCGAAAGAGGTGATGAAGGTTTTGGCGAATCTTTCAGACGTAGAAATTGCCGAAAAAGTTTCCAAGCCCGAACGTTCAGCAATGGTAATTGTGAATGGGATGGAAATTTTTGTAGAAGTTCCTTTTGATTCTCTTGCAGAGAAAAAACGTCTTGAACATGAAATTGAAATCCTTGAAAAATCTATTTCTGGTTTAAAAGCACGTCTCTCAAATAAAGCCTACACAGAAAAAGCGCCAGATCAGTTGGTTACTCAAACAAAACAGCAATTAGCTGATGCTGAGGCGGAATTGAAGACGCTTCAGGGAGAATTGAAAACGTTGTAAAATGAGAGTAGATAAGTGGATTTGGACGACGTGGATGGTGAAATCTCGAACGCAAGCGGGAGAGTTTTGTCGTGCCGGGAATGTGTTGATAAATGGAGTAAAAGCAAAGCCGTCCAAAATATTGAAAATCGGTGATGAAGTTTCCGTCATTTTTCCCGCAGGGGAGAAGAAATATCGCGTTTTGGAATTTCTCGAAAAAAGAGGAAAACAGGAGTCGGCAGAAGGATTTTTTGAAGACCTTAATCCGGCATTTGAATCTCTTGCCGCGGAATACAAAAAATCCGCTTCAGCGCAGAAGCGAGATACGCGAAAAGTACTTGGACGATATGGGGATAATAAATTGAGTAAGAAGGATAGGCGAAAAAGAAGAGAATTTGAGGAAGAATAGATTATCTCACAGGAAAAATCCTGCCCGTATGAAACCCGCGTGAATAATCACCAAATTCTATCCCAAAACGATAGGTCCAAGCATCAAGATTAAGATATTTTTTATTGCCCATTTTTACACGTAAATACTGATGGGGAAACATTCCCCATGTAAAAGTGGATATTTGTTGAATATCTTTTTCAGAAATTCTTTCACTTTTTATAAGCATTGTTCGAAGTAAGTAATTCGATGTTGTACAGTGAAAATAGCCTCGAAAATTAAAAATTTGTTCTATATCCGTCCAAAAGAGACGACTAAATTTTAAAAGAACATTTATTCGATGCCCTTTCTGCAAAGAAACAACAAAGAAAAAACATTTTTTTATAAACTCTTCATCAGAGTTAGATTCTAGAGAAAATTGTGTAATCTGGTTTTGAAATACGGTCGATATTGTCTTTGGGACGGGATAGGGACGAAATAAATGGGGAATCATTTAAATATTGCTTTTACTAACTCTAAGACACTTTTCACTTCCGTAACAGAAATCTCTTTTGGCACATTTATCTTCCCTCTCGTATTCGGAATAACTGCTTTCTTGAATCCCAACTTTGCCGCCTCTGTTAATCGTGCTTCAAGATTTGATACGCTCCTGATCTCTCCTGACAAACCAACTTCTCCCAAAATAACAATATCCGCAGGAATTTCTTTCTCCGCCCGGGAGCTCAATATTGCGGCACAAATGGCTAAATCTGCCGCTGGTTCATGGATTTTCATTCCTCCAACAACACTGATGTAGGCGTCGTATTCACCACATTTGAACGGCGT
>JAGYLK010000002.1 GCA_018401175.1 Candidatus Altimarinota bacterium | reverse complement strand
TGTTCTCGAAAAAAATCAGGGTCCAAATTTCCCATTTGCAGAAGAATTTGTTTTTTATTTTTCCCTCGCAACTCGATATTTAGTATCTCTACTCCTGGTTCATACACAAACCAATATCCGGCAATTTTACTCTTGGAAACAAATTTGGTGTCTCCGATCAAAATTCCTTTTTCAAACACCGTTATATCGTGTAATTCATTTCCATTTCGATGCGACCAAAAGTACACCGCTGCCGCAACAAAAAACGTAGTCGCCATAAGCCATCCCCATTGTGGATCGGTCAATACTGCCCAAAGAGCACCGCCAAATAAAACACCGCAAAAGAGAACGTACCAGAGCCATCCACGATAACAGGGATGATGATCAAATGCGCGCCAGGCAAACACCGGATTTCCGGTATCCAACGACTGGCTTTGTGAGAGTTCAGAATTCATTTTTTGCAAAAAATTCTCATGAGTATATCACAACCAGCGAGGTTTTTCAAGGAAGTTATTAGTCACTAGTCGATAGTTAATGGCTCTTCACAAACACATGAAAATAAATTTATTTCTGTCATTGCAAATTCTTTTCTCTAAGAAATACTGAAAAAGACACCTTTTAAAGTCTAAAAATATACACTCTTAACTATGAACTATGAACTAAACTACTTCCCCAAATCGAACGCCATTTCTTACCAACTTTTGACTCAGATCTAATCCTTTCAAAATACAATCTTCATCAATAACAGAGGTTGCTATATGACAATTTTTCAAAACGGTTCCCGGATAGACAATTACATCATGCAGCGTACAATTTTCAACTACCACGTTCTCTCCCAAAAATACTTTTCCCGAATACGTACAATTTTTTTCCTGTACGTTTTTTCCCAAAACAACATCCTCTGGTTGCAATGATTTATGCGCTTCCAAATAGGTTTCAAAGCTTCCGATATCAAACCATTCCCCTCCCACTTTTACCGCAGAAACAGAAACTCCTTTTCGTAATAATTCTGGAAAAATTCCGCCCAATGCATCTGGCGATTTTTTTGCATATTCGTGCACAATCGGAAGGGTGTTTTTTCCGAGAAAAAGAAAGCCCGTTGATACCAATGTCGATCGCGGAGACGCTGGTTTTTCTTCAAACCCAATTACCTTTTCACCCATTACTTCTACTACTCCAAACTTCCGTGCCTCATCCTGGGTCTCAAGCTGACGAACCGCTATTCTCGCTGAATCAGCATCACATTCCAAATCAGAAATTCGTAATTCTGGGAGCAAATTATCGCCCGCCAAAACGAGTAAATTGTCATCGATTTTTAATGCTTGGCAGGCAACAGAAATCGCTCCCAACGCACCAAGTTTTTCTCCATCTGAATACGCATCTTCGCAAAAAATTTCTACATTTTTTCGTCCCAAGGAATCAAGTTCTGAACGAAAGGAGTTTTCAAACTTTTTATTGGTCAAAAGCGCAATGTCTGCTTCTCGAGGAATTTTTTCAAGGATATGCGCCAAAATCGTTTTTCCGGCTAATAATAAAAGCGGCTTGGCGTGTTTTTCTGACAGTGGCCATAATCGTGTTGCAAATCCGCCAGCCAAAATCAATATTTTCATGAAATAATTATTCGGAATTGCTAAAAACGGATGCTAATTCTTTTTCCAAATGTACCGAAACATCAACGAGAAACGGTACTTTTACGGAATTTTCTCCCATCTTCAAAACAACTTCTCGTGCATATCCCGCCTCAGATATGCGCTCTCTCAATAACTTTTTTACTGCTTCTACCTGTCCGGTAGTTGATCCTGCGGGAATCACAAACTCAAACACGTTATTCTCCGCTTCATCTGTATCTGCAAATTGATGGACTTTTTGAATTTTTACCAAATCTCCAATACGAACTTCATCCGCAATACAATTAAATAATCCATCTCGCTCTTCCACTTTTCCACGAATGCGAACAAACGCGTCTCCTTCAAAAGCAGACGAAGGTGCATTTTCAAAAATCATCGGAAAAACCGCCACTTCAATTTTTCCGCTCGTATCTTCTAGTGTTATTACGGCCATATTTTTTCCACGACGGGTCAATATTTTCCGCGATTCGGTAACCAATCCATGCAATGTGACTTGTTTTCCTAAATCTGCTTCCGAGAGTGAGTGAATAAGTCGTCCAAATTTCTCGAAATAACGAGACAATCCTTTCAGGGGATGTTCTGAAACATAGAGCCCCAAGGATTCTCTTTCCCAGCGCAAAATGTCATCTTTTGTGGCTTCGCCATTTCGTAACGTAAATTCAACGGCTGAAGCATCTGCTCCCCCGAATAATCCCATTTGACCGGCTTCCTTTTTGCCCTGAAATTCTCGTGCAAAATTGGATAAATCATCAAGTGAATCGACGACAGCTTTTCTGTTCCCAAAGAAGTCAAAGGCACCGGAAAAGGCTAACGCTTCAAGTGTTTTTTTATTCACCAATCGAGAAGGGACTCTCTCCGCAAAATTTTGTAATGAAGTAAATTCCCCACCAGCAGAACGTTCTGCCATAATCTGATCTACTGTTTCTTCTCCTAACCCCTTTATGGCAGATAACCCAAAACGAATTTTCTTTTTTTCCGTCTCTCGTCCGGAGGGTTCCTTTTCTTTTTCATCAAAGAGTCCAGACTCTTTTGGGGGGGTGATAACCGTAAAGTGTGATCCTGATTCATTCACAGAAGGAGGCAATACTTCAATATTCATCGTATTGCACTCATTCATTTCCATGACAATACGATCTGTATTATTTCTATCCGTTGTCATCATCGCCGCCATAAATTCTTCTGGATAATGTGCACGAAGATATGCCGTTTCATACGCAATGCGGGCATAACAAACAGCGTGTGAACGATTGAAACCATATCCCGCAAACGGAACAATGATGTCATCAAACATCTTTTCTGCTGTTTTTTTCTCCCGTTTCATTTTTGCCGCTCCTTCCAAAAATTTGATACGTTGCTCTTCCAGTAGTTTTATTTTTTTCTTTCCAATTGCTTTTCGCAAAATATCAGCTTGCCCGAGAGTAAATCCCGCAAAATCCTGTGCTATACGCATAATTTGCTCCTGATAAACAGCGATTCCGTATGTTTTTTTCAAAATAGGTTCGAGCACCGCATCCAAGAATGTTACTGCTACCGTTCCATGTTTTCCGGCAATGTACGTTGGAATATATTCCATTGGTCCGGGACGGTATAACGCGTTCATGGCGACCAAATCCTCAAATTCCGTAGGTTTTAATTCTTTCAAATATCGGCGCATTCCGGCTGACTCAAACTGAAACACACCCGTCGTTTCTCCCGCGGCAAATACCTTTTCAAATGTGAGCGAATCATCAATAGGGATTTTTGATAAATCAATATCTTCTCCGGTTGTCTTTTTTATATGCTGAACGGCCCGTTCCAAAATAGAGAGATTTCTCAATCCCAAAAAGTCCATTTTCAAAAGTCCAATTGATTCCAGTTGTTGATAGGGAAACTGCGTAATTTTTATGGCATCCGCTCCCGGTGCCCATTGCAAGGGAGTATTCTGTCTCAAATCATCATGCCCAATAATAACGGCACAGGCATGAACTCCAACATGACGAACACATCCTTCTAATTTTTTTGCTACTTCAAAAACACGTTTCAGTGCCGGATTTGCCTCCATTTTTGTTTTAAAATCCGGAAAATCTAAAGCATCTTCAAGTGTTAATCCCGGTTTTGTCGGTAAAAGTTTGGTGAACGCATTCATGTCTGCATACGGAACTCCCTGTGCGCGCCCCACATCTTTTATAGCAGCCTTGGCTGCCAATGTCCCAAAGGTACATACCTTTGAAACCTTTTCTATTCCATATTTTTCTGTCACATATTGCAAAACTTCATGTCGTCGTTCATCAGAAAAATCAATATCGATATCGGGCATGGAGATACGTTCTGGATTAAGAAATCGCTCAAAAAGCAATTCGTATCCGAGGGGATCAATCGTCGTAATTTGTAAAAGATAAGAAACCAATGATCCCGCAGCAGAACCACGTCCCGGACCAACAGCAATACCATTTTCTCGAGCAAAATTAATGAAATCTTGAACAATCAAAAAATACGCCTCAAATCCCATACTCCCAATAACCGAGAGTTCATACGACAACCGTTCTTGAATCGTCTGTTTCAAAACCGAATCTGCGTTCGGATACAAAACCGGAATCATTGCCTCGCAGTTTTTTCGTAATTGAGATTGTTCAGTTTCTCCTTCTCGCACTACAAAATTCGGCAATAAACTCTGATTAAATTCCAGTTCGAAATTTATTTGTTCGGCAATCGTAAGTGTATTTTTTCGTGATTGTTCCAACAGTTCCGACGGTACATTTGATAAATCCTCACTTATTTCTTTCCAAGATTTAAACCAATTTCTTTCAGCAAATCTAAACCGCCCCGGATCATTTACTTGTTGATTTTTTCCAATGCAAACAAGCGTATCACAGGATTCTTCGTCATTTGCCGTTGCATATCGAGCGTCTGACGAAGCAACCGTTTGGATTCCCATCTGTTGAGACAGTATCACAAAAAAGGCGTTTAATTCTTTTTGTTCTGCATAATCACGCGCAATAAATTCAAGAAAGAAATTTTCTTTTCCAAAAACATGCTGAATGTGCGTAATTGTTTTTTCTGCTTGTTCTGGTCCAAAATCACGAAAAGAACGTCCTACTAATCCAGCAGTTCCTCCGGACAAAACAAAGAGTCCCTCTGAATATTTTTCTAATAATTCCCAATCAACACGCGGCTTATAATACATTCCCTCGAGCGCAGCCTGAGAAATCAAAAACAAAAGATTTTTCCATCCTTGCTTATTTTTTGCTAATAAAACCAAATGTCCTTCTCTTCCATCAATTCCCGATCTTTTTTCAAAACGAGAGTCAGCGGCCACGGCTAATTCTACTCCCAATAATGGCTTCACTCCTGTTCCTTTCGCCGACTGAAACATTTCTACCAATCCATATCCTGCTCCAGAATCGGTAAGTGCAACCGCTGGACAACCAAGCTCTTTCGCTTGCGACAAAAGTTGTTTTGGCGACATCGTTGCCTCAAGAATTGAGTACCACGAATGAGTATGCAGATTTACAAATTTTGTGTCGGGGGTCATCCCTCAGAGTGTACTTCAATGCGTCAAAAAGTCGAAAATTTTACAGGTAAAAAACGGTTTTCCTGTCCATCAAAAAAAGAAGGTGAGAATTCTAATTCCCACCTTCTAACTATGAACTGTAAACTATTCACTATAAACTACTTTATCCCATTCGCCGCCAAAATAGCTTTCAATTGTTCTGGATCGGCTGCATTTTCTAGAGCAACTTCTTTTGTAACTTGCTGATTGATAACCAATCCCGCCAAAGATTGTTCCAGTTGTACCATTTCTCCAGATGAATCTGTTTGTAACGCACTTGGAATTTGAAAAATTTTGTTCTGACGAATGTAGTTTTGAATAGCGTAATTGTTGGTTAATACTTCGTAAGCCAGCGTCAATGTTCCATCAATCGCCAATACTAATCGCTGTGCAATAATCATTTTTAATGTTGTTGCCAATTGTGATCGCACCTGATCTTGCTGTTCTGATGGAAAAACATCGATAATACGGCTAATGGTTTGTGGTCCATCATTTGTATGAAGCGTGGAAAACACCGTGTGCCCTGTTTCAGCCATTGTTAATGCGGCTGAAATAGTTTCATAATCACGCATTTCCCCGACCATAAGAATATCTGGATCTTCACGCAAAGCTGCTTTTATCCCTGCACGGAAATCCAAAACATCGCGTCCTACCTCACGTTGCTGAATAAGCGCTTTTGAGTTTGGCAGAATATATTCGATGGGATCTTCAATGGTAATTAAGTGCTGTGGCTTGTGGTTTGATAAATTTTGCAAAATAGCAGCTAATGTGGTTGATTTACCCTGTCCCGTAGCACCAACAATAAGAACTACTCCATTTTTCAAAGATTTGATTCTCTCTATTACAAAATCGGGAAATCCCAATGAATCAAGTGTCCTAATTTCTTTGGCAATTACTCGCAAAACAATGGAAAGACCTCCTTCTTGAAAAAATGCGTTTCCACGAAGACGCACTCCCGCAACACTTTTTATAACAAAATCTGTTTGTCGATGATCTTGTAACTGCTTTTTTTGTTCCTCGGGAAGTACTTTCATTAAAAAGTTCTGAAGAAATTCTGCAGTAACAACTTCTGTTCCCTGGGGGAGCAGTTGTCCTGCAACACGGAAATGAGGTGGTACATCTGTAGTAAGATGAATATCTGATGCTCCTTGCTCAACCGCCCCAGAAATGAGTTGTTCAATGTCCATTTGTTTTTTTATAAATGTGTATTTGTTTGTGAGAAATATACCACAAAATCTAGTCAGTATACCAAATTATTTAGGAAAACTCAACATCGATA
>JAGYLK010000001.1 GCA_018401175.1 Candidatus Altimarinota bacterium | reverse complement strand
TTCGATTTGATCCAGCTTCCGGGATTCAAATTTAAAAAAGTAGAAAACCTGCTCCTCTCGTTGGAAGCCAAAAAAGAATTGCAACTGTCTGCGATTCTCGCCGGACTCGGTGTTCGTCTGATTGGAAGTGAAAATGCAAAAATGATTGCCGCCTTTTTTCAACATAAATTTGGAGATCTCCCGCTCCAAGAATGGTTCGAAACCGCCAAAACGGTATCACTTGAAGAATTGCAAAATGTAGATGGCGTCGGAGAAAAAGTAGCGAATAAGCTGTACGATTGGCTGCATTCTGATCGCACAAAAGTCCTCATCAATGACTTTTCAAATGCCGGAATAACACTTCTCTGGAAGAAAGAAACGAATAATGGAAAACTTAATGGAACAAAATTTGTGATCACTGGAGGTTTCACAAACTTCAGTCGTGATGAACTCAAAAAAATTATTACTGACAATGGTGGAAAAATCTTATCAGCCATTTCAGGGAACTGCGATGTCCTTCTCGCGGGAGAAAAGGCCGGATCAAAATTAAAAAAAGCCGAAGAACTTCAGATTGAAGTGTGGGATGAGGAAAAAATATGCGAAAAACTCAGCATACAACCTCTTTCAAAAGAGGAAGAGAAGATATCGTTGTTTTGAAATTTATCGAAACCCTCCTGGTGCCAATAACCCCTTATTGGGGAGAGAAACCGTGCCTCTAATCGGAGTGCTTTTTTTTCCACGAGGATTCTTCTTTCTCCCTTGTCGCGGCAAAGGGATGTCCTTCCAAGAAATAGAATCCGTTTTTTGTTGCAAATCAATCAACCTGCTTTCCCATTCGTCAAAAGAAAACCGTTCTTGATATTCTTCTTTAATGGTTTTCATAAAAATTTTTTGCTCCTGTGTTTTTTCTAAAAGGAATTTTAATTGTGTTAATATCTTCTCCCTTCTTTTTTCTGTTTTCTCCAGCTGTAGAGCCTCAAGTTGAAACAAAGCAGACGTCGAATTCATTCTACTTTTAACATATCTCATTTGTCCCTCAATAAAATCCGCAATATATTTTTCATTGTCTGATAAAAATGTATCAATTTTTTCAACAAGTTTAGAATGCTCTCTGTGTGCTTTTACGTAATCGGAATCCTGCATTCTTTCAATAACGTCTTGTTTATTGAATTCCATATTTAAAAAATTAATTACTTTTACTATAGAATATACGAACAAAAAGTCAATAATCTTTCTCCACAATGTTCTTATTTTATAAAGCCAAGTTTTGACACAAATATATAATTGAGTACTGTATGCTCGAATTTTTCTTGTTTTGGAATGAATAAACAATCTTGGTCTCGACTTGCACTCGTGGGGGGCTGCACCCTTCTCGCCGTGTTATTTGCCATCCCTGGAACATCATGGGGCAACAATTGGTTTGGAGAGAAAATGCAACAGTATCAGATAACACTTGGTCTGGACCTCGCAGGAGGAACGGAACTTGATTACAAAATCGATCTCTCCGACGCTATTGCGCAAAATGACGACAGCGATCCACAAAACGATGTAAATCTTGATTCTATTGCTGAATCGGTACGAGATGCTCTCGAACAACGAGTAAATCCTGCAGGAGTAGGAGAAATCAGAGTCAAGCGTTCACAAATAAATGACGAACAACACGTTCTCATTCAAATGCCGCCAAGTTCAAATGTTGAACAAGCAAAAGCAGATGCTGAGAGAGACAATCGCCTCGAATTCTTTGCCGAAGATCCTTCTCTTGAAACAGAAACGCGATCTGCCATTCAACAGCAACAACGAACGATTAATGTTTCTAACTGGGATCGACGTGTTGCCGAATTAGCCGATGGAAAAAAGGTCATTCATCAACTGTTTGAACCTCGATGGTCTGATGAAATCCATGATCCAAATATAAAAGAGGCGCTTCTTGCTGCGCGAGCAAACACGATTTTGCCAGATCTGACCGAGACACAAACGGAGTTGGAATACACCATTGATGAGAATGGACAAATGGAAATCAAAGATATGCCCCGTCCGCTTTTGGCAATTGTAAAAGTAAACTCCAATACCCAGGAATCTCGTGAAAAAACAGTCGCAGCAAGTGCTACGGCACGCCATATTCTCTTTGGATTTCCAGGAGCAACTCGTGCCACTGATGACGTAAAATACGCAGATGAACAAACCGCGCGAGTAGAAGCAGAAAAAATGTTACAACGACTGCAAACCGAAGGCGTTGATAATTTTGCAGAACTCGCAAAAGAATTCTCAACAGAAGTTGCCGCACAGCAATCTGGTGGAGATTTGGGGACATTTTCTCCCGGACAAATGGTTCCCGCATTCGATGAAGTTATTTTTTCTACTACAGAATCACAACTCATTGATCACGTCGTGGAAACAGAATTCGGATTCCATGTTATTGAAGTCCTTTCTATAATGCCTGAGCACAAAGAGACATCTCTCGAACCACGTGTTGGATACGAACTCTTGGGGTGGGACAGAAGCGAACTTGGATGGAGAGAAACCGATCTTGGTGGAGCACAAATGGAAAATTCCGTCGTTGGCTATGACGAAATAGGACAACCCATTGTAAATTTGCTCTTTAATAAAGAAGGCGGAGATATGTTTGCTAAAATTACGGGTGAAGTTGCTTCACGAAATTGTAATGGTGGACCATGTCGATTGGGAATAAAAGTTGGAGGAGAATGGATTACTACTCCCACAGTACGAGAAAAAATTATTGGAACATCTGCTCAAATATCTGGAAGCTTTACTTTTGAAAGTGCAAAAGAACTTTCTGACGGATTGAATCTCGGAGCGATTGATGCACCGGTTAAATTAGCGGGACAACTAACCATTGAGCCTTCTCTTGGAGCAGATCAGTTCAATAAAAGTCTTCGCGCAGGGGCACTTGGCCTTTTGACAACAATACTCTTTATGCTCGTCTCTTACCGATTTGCAGGAGTCATCGCTGCCGTCGCCTTGCTTTTGTATACAGGACTCTACATTTTCATCTTGAAGTTTTGGCCAGAATCATTTGGTGGACCCGTTGTTGTTTCTCTCGCAGGAATGGCTGGTATTGCCTTATCTATTGGTCTTGCTGTAGATGGAAACATTTTGATTTTTGAACGAATGCAGGAAGAGCTCAAAGATGGACGTTCTCTACGCGAGTCCATCGAACTCGGATTTGACCGCGCATGGAATGCCATTCGAGACTCAAATATTACAACGCTCATTACGTGTTTGATCCTTTATAACTTAGGAAGTGCTATGATTCGTGGATTTGCCGTTACATTGATCGTCGGAACATTGCTCTCAATGTTTACGGCACTGAAAGTTTCTCGAAATCTTCTTTTACTTTCATTGAAATGTAAATTTCTTAATAATCCCGCCTTATTTGGTGTTTCTAAAACTACAAAAAAATGAAATTCAATATAACCCGACATCGAAAAATTTGGCTTTCCATTTCTGGTGGGCTTGTAGCACTTTCTCTCGCTCTCGTTGGTTTTTTGGGATTCAACCTCGGACTTGATTTCCTTGGTGGACTGCGTTGGAACATCCATTTTGAAACCGAAACTCCAGTTTCTTCCGAGCAATTGATTGAGTTCTTTAAGGGACAAAGCCTCTTAGACAAGGAAGCTATTGTACAGTCTTCTGGCGATAATAATTTTTTAATTACGCTTGAAGAAATTGAAGAATCTCAGTTCGACACTCTTTCCACAACGCTTGAAAATACTCTCGGGAAATTTGAAGTTATTTCTTTTAGGCGAGTAAGTAACTCTATCGGGCAACATTTCCAAAATGAAGCTTTCGTTGCTATTGGGTTAGCCCTCTTTGCTATTATTGTCTTTGTCGCTATTGCATTTCGAAAAATACCCAAATCTGTAAATAAATGGCGATTTGGAGGCGCTGCTATTATTGCTCTCTTTCATGATGTGCTCGTAATAGTGGGAATTTTTGCCGTTCTTGGGGCCGTTGCTGATGTAGAACTCGATTTACAATTCATTACGGCGCTTCTCGCAACGCTTGGATTTTCGGTAAATGACACTATCGTTATTCTTGATCGCGTACGTGAAAATTTGAATAAACAGAAATCAAAAGAGACGTTTGAAGACATCGTAGAAAAATCAGTACAACAAACATTCCGCCGATCTATCAACACTTCTCTCTCAACGCTCTTCCCTTTGATTTTCTTGCTCTTCTTTGGGGCTGATTCAATCTTCTACTTCATGCTTGCATTGACCATTGGAATCACTGTGGGAACCTATTCATCCATTTTTATTGCCGCACCACTTTTGGTATCTTGGAAAAATTTGGTTGATTACCGAAAATTCTAAGTACTTGTCTTTTTTCAAAATCCCTTCACCATTGGAGGGATTTTTTCTTACTCAAAAATGGAAAAAACTCCTGCAACATCAGTTCTCCACGACTATCTCACTCCCCATGGAGAAATACTTCATTTTCCCCTTCTCGGCATAACAAATCAAGCCCAAGAGGCAAATGGGAAAAGGATAAATGCCACAGCTGGTGTTGCGTACAATGATGATGGGACGCTTCTCGTTCTCCCCTCTTTGCAAGAATCTTTTGTGTTGGGAACAAACTCATTCAATTACGCGCCAGCATCTGGAATAAAAGAACTCCGAGAGGCCTGGCTCAAAGAAATGAAGAAAAAAAATCCTTCTCTGAAAAATGCGCCCACTACATTACCGATTGTGACAAATGGGCTCACCCATGGAATTAATATCGCCTGTCAGTTATTTTTGGACAAAGGAGAAAACGCTATCTTGGCGGATAAATATTGGGATAACTATGAACTTATGGTGCAGATGGGTCTTCATGGCAACCTAAAAACATTCCCTACTTTTGATGGAGAGAAATATAATATAGCAGATATTGAACGCCTCGCTCTCGAAGAACCCATCGGAAAAAAGTTTTTTATTTTTAATATTCCTAATAATCCAACCGGATACTCTCCTACTCGACAAGAACAAACTCTGATTGTGAATACCCTAATACGCTCTGCTGAAGCTGGAAATAAACTCGTTATTCTCTGTGACGATGCCTATTTTGGATTAAATTATGAAGGTGATATTGCACCAGAATCAATTTTTGCATCCCTTGCTAGTGCACATGAAAACATCATTGCTATAAAAATTGATGGAGCTACTAAAGAAGAATTTGCTTGGGGACTCCGCGTCGGATTTATTACGATCGGAGGAAAGTCACTGACTCCTGAAGACTTAGCACTCCTGGAAAATAAAATCACGGGAGCAATCCGTGCCAATGCATCAAATGGAAATCGTCCATCTCAAGAAGCGGTTCTCAACCTCCTGAACCACCCCAATCACGACAAAGACAAGGCCCGCGCATACACAATCCTAAAAGAACGATTTGATACCTGTAAGAAGACGTTGACGGAAAATGCAGAAAAATATGCCGATTGCTTCACCGCCCTTCCTACCAACTCTGGATATTTCCTTTGTTTGGAATTGCTGGCAAAAATAGATGGAGAACGAGTACGACAAACATTGCTCAATGAACATGATACGGGAATCATTGCGGTGGATAATTGGTTGCGAATTGCCTTCTCCGCTGTGGAAAAAGGGGAAATCCCTCACTTATTTGAAACTATTCATCAGGTTTGTGCCGAACAAAAGCAATAAAATTCAATATTCTCTTGCCTCTTTCTTCGTTTTTTGAGAAATTTCATTGCGATGACGGATGTGCAAATTGAACCGACTTGGAAAAAAGTACTCGCTCCAGAATTCGAGAAAGAATATTGGCAGAATCTCACTGATTTTGTGAAATCAGAAATAAAGGCAAAAAAAGAAGTATTTCCGTGTCCGAAAAATATTTTCTCTGCCTATAATCTCTGTCCGTTTGATTCGACAAACGTAATTATCCTCGGACAAGACCCATATCACTCCGTATCGACCGTTGATGGGAAAAATGTACCAACGGCCCACGGACTTTGTTTTTCGGTCGTCAAGGGCGCAAAACAACCGCCGAGTTTGCAAAATATATTCAAGGAACTCCAAACCGAATATCCTGATTTCGAAATACCCAATCACGGAAACCTAGAACCGTGGGCGAAACAAGGCGTTCTCCTGCTCAATGCGACATTAAC